>JAJXYM010000244.1 GCA_021780585.1 Deltaproteobacteria bacterium | reverse complement strand
AGGATGATCGTATCGAAGCCGGCCGCATCGAGCGCCGCCTCGGCCGCCGCGACGCTGGCCGCGAGCGTGACCACCGCGCCGAGTTCGGCGAGTCCGCGACGGAGATTCTCGGCCAGCCGCGCCTCATCTTCGACGATTAGCAGCCTCGCATGGTTCATCGGAAGGTTCGCGCCACGCGCAATTATAGCATCGGCGCCGATGCGGACGACGCCTGACGGCATCCGGATTTGGCCGGGATTCGGCCGCGAGCGCACGCTCAGGCGCCGTTGCGCGCCACCGGCGCCGCCGAATCCTCCCCGCCGGCGACCGCGGCGGCGAACAACGCCTGCAGGCGCGCCTCGACCAGCTTGTCGCGCGTCGTGCCCTCGCGCTGGCGCCACGCGATCAACGGAATCACCGCCTTCGCCATGTTGCGATGCCCCCCGGCGCTGCCAATCTCGCCGAACAGGCGCTTGACGGTATCGCCCGCGCTGATCCGGCCGATACCGTGAGTGCGCACCGCTATCACCAGATTTTTTTCCAGCTTGCCCGACACCGCGACCATCTCGACGCCTTCGAACTGCAGGCAGAAGTCGGCCATCTGCACGATCAGGTCGTCGCGCTCGACGGCGCCCAGATGGATCACGACGAGGCCGTTGCGCACCTCCATCCGGCGCATCACCCGCGCCAGCACGCGGGCGAAGCTGACCGGCAGTTCCGGCCGATCGATCTGGCGCAGCAGATTGTAGTTGGCCAGCGGATAAAGATGGGTGAACGCTTCGATATCGGCTTCCGTCACCCGGCGCGAGAGCGCCAGCGTGTCGCTGCGGATACCGTAGAGCAGCGCGGTCGCCAGCCGCTCGCTGATCCGCTCGCCCGCGCTCACGAGATATTCGGTCATGATCGTCGCGGTGGCGCCGTAGCCGACGCGAATATCCTCGAAGGGGGCGAGGCCGGTCTGGTAGCCCGGATGGTGGTCGATGACGATATCGGCGCGCGGCAGCTTGGCTTCGAAATAGGGCGGCTCGACATCGACCATCGCGATTTTATCGAAGCCGTCGAGTTCGCCGGGCGCGGGTTCGGCGACCTCGATCTCCAGCAGATGCATCATGGTGCGGTTTTCGGGCCGCGTGACCGGCTTGAAGGCGAAAATCGGGGTGGTCAGCTTGTTGCGGCCGAGCAGGGTGCGCAACGCGATCGCGCTCGACATGGCGTCGGGATCGGGGTCGTCCTGGAGAACGATCGCGACGCGGTCGCCGTCGCCGACCAGCGCGCGCAATTCCTTGACCTTTTGTTTCGTGAATAACTGATCCATCGAAGTGGAACGCGGGCGCGCGTACGGCGGCGGCGCGGCGTCAATGCGATCCGCTAGCGGCCGGCCGCCCGCGCTTCTACACTAGAGGCTTGGCGGAATCCGCGCGGCGGCGCTTGGTCACGCGGCGAACGCATACGGAAATTTGCATCTAACACGCCGTCGAAAGGCGAAGCAACGGCGTTTCCCGGTCCCCGAAGTTCGATTATACACAATTCGCAAAGCCCCAAATGAGTGAAGAAAAATGCCAGATCTGCCGCCGTCCAGCGGGGGAATGGCTGCTCCGGATGACGATCGAGGACCGGGGCGGCTATGCCGAGACCGCCTGTATTTGCGCCAATTGCGGGGTTAAGCTCAGGCTGGCCTCGGAAAAGACGCGCGACCTGCAAATCGACCCGTGGGTCCATGAAGCCGTCGCGCGCGTGCTCAAAGGAAGACAATAAAGGAATGGCATCGGCGCCGCGCACCGAATCGGGACTGGACCTGTGGCCTTACGAGGAGGCGCGCAAGCTCGCCGCGCGCGTCGCGAAATATGACCCGGCGCGGCCGGTGGTCTTTCAAAGCGGCTTCGGCCCCTCCGGCCTGCCGCATCTGGGCACGATGGGCGAAGTGCTCCGGCCCTCCTACGTCCGGCAGGCGTTCCGGACGCTTTATGGCGACGACCGGCCCGACCGTTTCATCGTCTTTATCGACGACATGGACGGTCTGCGCAAAGTCCCGGAGAGCCTGCCGAATCGGGAAGTTTTCACCCCTTGGCTGGGCCAGCCGGTCTCGCGGATTCCCGATCCGTTCGGCGATTGCCACGACAGCTTCGCTTCGCACATGGTCGCGCTGCTCGGGACCTTCCTGGCGCCGGTCGAGGTCGAATACGAACTGATCCGGTCGAGCGCGATGTACGCGAGCGGCGGCTTCGACGCGGCATTGCGACTCGTCCTCGAACGGCATCAGGAAATAATCCGCGTGATCGCGCCGACCTTGCGCGCGGAGAATCGCGCCGGATGGTCGCCGGTGATGCCGGTCTGTCCCAATTGCGGCCAAGTCAATTCAACGCTGGTCACGGCGTATTATCCCGAGCGGGGCGCGGTCGCGATTTCCTGCGAGCGCACCTTCGGCGGGGCCCATCGATGCGGCTTCACGGGCGAGGTCAGCGTGCTCGGCGGCGGAGCCAAGGCGCAATGGAAGGTCGATTGGGCGCTGCGCTGGTACGTGCTGGCGGTCGATTACGAGCTGTACGGCAAGGACCTGATCGATTCGGCGCGGCTCTCCGGGCAAATCGTAAAGATTCTGGGCGGCCGGGCGCCGCTCGGCTTCCCGTTCGAGATGTATCTTGACGAGGAGGGCCATAAGGTCTCGAAGTCGGTCGGACGGGGCGTCGGGGTCGAGCAATGGCGGCGTTATGCGCCGATCGAGGTGCTCAAGTATTTCCTGATTCTCAATCCGAAGCGCGCGCGCAAGCTGTTCCTCGAAGCGATTCCGCAATACGTGGACGAATATCTCGAGGCGTTGCGCGAATGGAGCCGGAGCGACGAGACGGCGCGACGCAACTCGCCGTTGCGCTTCGTGCTGCAGAGCGACAGCTCCAGGCGGTTCGATTCCGACCTGACGTTCGGCCTGCTGATGGCGGTGGTGCCGGCGATCGGCAGCAAGGATCGCGCACTGATTTGGGAATATCTCACCCGCTACGACGACAAGATCGAACGGGACGACGACACCCGCCGGCTGGTGCGGACATTGGTCGAATGCGCGTTGAACTTCTATGACGACTTCGTCGCGCCGCTGCTGGATTTTTATAAGCCGCGGACGGACTCGGAGCGAGCGCAATTGGCGACGCTGCGCGACTATCTGGCGGCGAATCCGGACGCGACCGCCGAGGTGATCGAGCGCGAAATCTACGAGATCGGCCGGGCGCATTATGACAAGCCGGGCAAAATCTTTACCCTGCTATACCGCGTCCTGTTGGGCAAAGAGCGCGGACCGCGGCTCGGCCCTTATGTGCGATTGCGCGGACCGGCCGAAATCGTCGAGATGCTAACCACGGCGCTTTCCGCGAATTGAGCGGATAAAGCCAATTCAGACGAATTCGGCGAAGACCGAGTCGGCCAGTTCGAGGCCGCGATCGGTCAGCCGCAGACGGTCATCGTCGCGACTCAGCAGACCGTCGCCGATCAGCCGGTCGAGTCCGGCGCCGAAGAATTCCTCGATTGGCCGATTGAAACGATGTTTGAATTGATCGATCGAAAAGCCCGCGCGCAGGCGCAGATTCAGAAAGACGAACTCCCCCGCCGCGACGCGCGCATCGATCGTCTCCGCGCCAACCTCGGCCAATCCGTTCGTTTGCACCGCCGCGAGATACTTCGCCGGCATCCGCTCATTCCACCATCGCCGGCCGCCCGGACTCGCCAAATCGCGGGCGAAGCTATGCGCTCCGGCGCCGATTCCGAGATAACTTTCGGCCCGCCAGTAGGTCAGATTGTGGCGCGATTCATGGCCGGGATTCGCATAATTGGAGATTTCATACATCGCGTAGCCGCGCTGCGGCAGCTCTTCGCGAACCGCCGCGTACATCGCGGCCTGATCGTCCGACGGCAGTGGCCGAATCCGCCCGCGCCGCATCTCGGTGAAAAACGCGGTACCTTCCTCGAAGGTCAGGTTGTAGGCCGAGACGTGGTCCGGTTCGAGCGCACAGACCGCGTCGAGGTCACGCATAACGTCCGCGACGGACTGGCCCGGCACAGCGAAAATCAGGTCGAGATTGAGCCGATCGAAGCCGGCCCGATGGGCGGCGTGGACAGCCGCGCGAGTCTCTTCGGGGCCATGGATACGTCCAAGAAAGCGCAGCGTCGCCGGATCGAACGATTGCGCGCCGAAGCTGACGCGATTGACCCCGGCCGCGCGAAATCCGGCCAGCTTCGGCAAATCGACGGTGCCGGGATTCGCTTCCAGCGTGATTTCGGCGTCCGCATCGAGCCCGAATTGACGCGCGGCGGCGGCGAGGATGCGACCGATCGAGCGCGGGTCGAAGAGCGACGGCGTGCCGCCGCCGAAGAACACGGTCGCGATCGTCGCTCCCGCCCACGCCGGATTCGCGGCCCGCGCGCCCATCTCGGCGATTAGCGCGCCGACGTAAGCGTCTTCCGGCCAGGCGGCCGCCGCATGCGAATTGAAGTCGCAATAGGGGCATTTGGCGCGGCACCACGGAATATGAACGTAAAGCGAAAACGTCATCGTCGCGTCGCAATCATAGCACGCCCGGTGACGGCCCGCGGCGCTCCTTCAGGTCCCGCGACGCCGCATCGATGTCCGCTCGCGCCCCCTATCGCCACCCCAGCCGGCGCTTTTCTCTTGGCGCCTTTTCATGCCCGAGGCGCCCGCTGGCGCCCGATCACATCAGTTCCGCGTCAGATGGCGCCATCTCACGCCCGTTCGCGCCATTTCCGGAACATCGGCGTCCGATTGGCGCAGGTCGAGCGCCTTGTGAACCCGCCGCTCAGGACGACTGCCGAGTCGCACGCTTTGCTGGTTGCCGAAACCCCACCCAACGGAGTGACATTGGCGCACCGCCGAGCCTGTCCCAAGCGTCGCCGAAGGATGGGGACTCAACGGTGACAGATTTGATTCATGGCGAGGATGCAACGGCGGCGCGTCTGGCTGAGGCGCTGGGCTCGACGGTCGCGCGGGCGATCGCGGCGGGCGGATTCGCTCGCGTCGTAACTCCGTCGGCATGATGAGGCAAGCTCGATCCCGATAGCGAGCCTAGCTGCCCGCTTTGGCGCGGTCCGGGTTGCCGGGGCTCGCCGGTCCTTCGGGGGATCCCATCGCACTGATCTGATGATCATCAACTCCAGGAAACGCTTTTCCATACCGTCGATCGGCCAAACCGCATCATCGCCATTTACCAGTGGCATCGGCGCGATCTGTAATTCCTCTCCGGGCGCAAAAAGATAAATGGTCCACCAGCAGACTGCCGTGCAATCCGCGCAGGCGAGAGCCTGGCGGCCGGCAATCTTTAGATGGTGCGCATATCCGCAGCCACCGAGATCCCGGCGTTCCGCAGCAATCTGATCCGACGTGAGATGGTCGTATAGCTCGAAACTGAGCAAACCATCTTCCGCCCAACGTCCGCGATATCCGAGATCCACCTTGGCGCTCAGGTTTTGCTGGGACGACAGGGCGGACCGGCGCGCGTCGAGTTGCCGTTCGCTTGGCTCACTGACTCGAACGAAAGGCGGATAGCGGAAAGAGAGACCGGAAGCGGGATTATGGTAGAGTTTCCAGTTCGCGGGCGTGGTCAAACTGTCCATCTTGAGCGACTCGTCGCCGAGCTGTACCGCGGGGAGCGCGCCGGTCGAAGGAACGGCATGACCCACCGTACCAATGGCGTAGACGGTCGCGCATAGCCCGTACTGGACCGCCGAGAAATAGGAAGTGGCGTAAACTGTGCCGTCGGGGCCGATGGCCGGTGATTCGAGCATCGGGCCGTCGGTTGCGAACGCCCATTTCAGAACCCCGGTCGAGCTGACCGCGTAGAGCTTTCCGTTCGCTGAGGAACCGCCAATATAGACGACGCCGTCCGCGCCAATCGCGGGCGACGCGAACACGTCGTTGCCGGTGGCAAACTTCCACTTGCTTTTGCCGTCAGGATTCATCGCATAGAGAATGCCGTCCCAAGCGCCAACGTAAATCGTGCCGTCGGCGCCGATCGCCGGCCCGGAATCGACGGAATCGCCGGTGCGGAACTTCCATCTGAGCACGCCGTCAGGATTCATCGCATAAATGTGGCGATCGTCCGAACCGACATAAATTACGCCATTCGCGGCGATCGACGGAGCTCCATGCACCTGACCGCCGGTAGCAAACTTCCACTTGAGCTTGCCCGCCGGACTGAGCGCGTAGAGATTGTGGTCACGGGAGCCAAAATAAACAGTTCCATCATGAACGGCAGGCGCGGAGTCGATCGAGCCATCGACCGGGAACCGCCATTTGAGCTTGCCGTCGGGCGCAAGGGCATACAGGGAGCCGGTCAACTTTGCCAGGACGTCGTAAATGCCGGTACGGGGATTGCGCTTGTAGGCGTAGACGCGAGATCCGAAATAGATGGTTCCGTCATCACCGACGACCGGCGCGGAGGTAACTTCCGGATTGACGTTTGCAGTTTTGAACTTCCATTTTCGCGCGCCGTTCGGGCTGACGGCGAACATACAGGTTAAATCGTCGTCCTCGCCTCCTACATAGATCGTTCCGTCAGCGCCAACCGCAGGCGCGGCATTAAAAGCCTCGACATTCAGTTTCCATTTCAACTTGCCGTCCGGATTAAGCGCATACAGATAGTCGGAGGCGACGTAGATCACTCCATCAGCGCCGACGACCGGCGCAGAGAAGGCGTTCGCGCCATCTTCATCATTCACGAATTCCCACTTCTCGTGACCTGGATTGGCGTCGGAATTGACCTGACTTCGACCGCTATGAGCGGGATCATGCTGCAACATCGGCCAGTTCACCATCGACGGCTTGGCGCACCGCACCTTGATTTGCGCACCCAGCGCTGTCCCGGAGACCACGGCTAGAACCGCAACTGCAATCCGCGCAGCATCGAGAGTACGTTTTATCTTGTCCATCCAATCTCGCTCGGCGGAATGGGTATTGCGATTGCGATGCCGGCCCAGCCGATCCGACGGCTCAGCCCGCTGGATTTATTCGCCTCGCATAATCATAAAAGAGGTTACGGCCCTTTCACCATAGCTGGGAGGCCAAGCAAGCGGAGACATCTACAATCAATCGCGGGTGAATCGTGGCCGACGCTGCGATTGCTGTAAGCGGGGGCGGGGCTCGCTATACTTGGGCGCGATCGATCCCGCAGGAGATCCCCGGCCGTCGCGAACCACCGTCCACACGAGGAACGACCGCCCGCGCCCGCGGCGCCGCCGCGGCCGCGCCGGCGCGAACTGCGCTACAGCTCGAATCTCGCCGGGCTGGTCGCGGCGGGAATTCTGCTGAGCCGAATCGCGGGACTGGTTCGCGAGAGCATCTTCGCCCATTTTCTCGGCAATTCGGCCGCCGCCGACGCCTTCAAGGCCGGCTTCCGGATTCCCAATATCCTGCAGAACCTGTTTGGCGAGGGCGTGCTTTCGGCGTCGTTCATCCCCGTCTACAGCCGCCTTTTGGGCGAAGGCGACGAAGAGACCGCCGACCTGCTGGCGTGGGCGGTGGGCGCGATCATGGCGCTGGCGATTGCAATTTTCGTGCTGCTCGGGGTTTACGCCGCGCCCTGGATGATCGACGCGATCGCGCCGGGCTTCCATGGCGCCAAACGCGAACTGACGATTCGGCTGGTGCAGATTCTGTTTCCCGGCGCGGGCCTGCTGGTGATGTCGGCGTGGTGCCTGGGCGTGCTCAACAGCCATCATCGGTTTTTCGCCTCGTACGCCGCTCCGGTCGGATGGAACCTGGTGATAATCGGCGCGCTCGCGTGGTACGGACCGCGCGTTACGCAGGATCGGCTGGCGGTTGACGCGGCATGGGCCTCGGTCGCGGGCTCGATCCTGCAAATTCTGCTGCAATTGCCGCAGATGATTCCGCTGATGGGCCGGATCCGGCTCCGCTTTGGCCGGGTGCGCGCGGCGCTGCGGCAGGTGCTGCGGAATTTTATTCCGGTGGTGATGGGGCGCGGGGTCGCGCAGATCAGCGGCTACGTCGATAACGTGCTGGCGAGCCTGTTGCCGACCGGCGCGGTCGCGGCGATCAATTACGCGCAAATTCTCTATATCCTGCCGGTCAGCCTGTTCGGACTGTCGGTGGCGGCGGCGGAACTGCCGTCGATGTCGCGGCTGACGGCGGCCGGGAACGACGGCGTCGCCGAACGGTTGCGGGAGCGCCTCAACAGCGGCGTCAAACAGATCGCCTTCATGATCGTGCCGTCGTGCGCAGCCTTTATTCTGATCGGCGATCGGATCGTCGCGCTGCTGTTTCAATCGGGGGAGTTCACGCGGCGGGATTCGGTTTACGTCTGGGCGACGGTGGCGGGATTGTCGCTCGGGATGCTCGCGGGCTCACGGGCGCGGCTTTACATCTCGGCCTTCTATGCCCTGTCGGACGCGCGGACGCCGTTTCGCTACGGGCTGATTCGCGTCACGTTGACGTTCATCCTGGGTTATCTGTGCGCGATTCCGCTGCCGCCCGCGCTCGGACTGGCGCCGCGATGGGGCGTGGTGGGACTGACCGCGTCGGCGGGCGTGGTCTCGTGGATCGAATACGGGATGCTCCGGCGGGAGCTGAACCGGCGAATCGGCTGGACCGGAATCGATTGGCGTTATCTGGCGCGGCTATGGGCGATGGCGCTGGCGGCGGGCGCGGCGGCGATCGCGACGTGGCGCGTGGTCGGTTCGCATGGGCGGATCGCGGCGCTGGCGGTGATTTTCGTCTTCGGCGTGGTCTACCTGGGATTGGCGGCGATCGCGCGCGATCCGGAGTTCGACCGGCTGTTGAATTACGCCCGCGGCCGCCTGTCTTCGACCTCGCGCGACTGAACGAATCCGCCCATCGCGACGCGACGCGGTCCGCGCCCATCGGATCGATCTCAAAAGCGCGCGCCGGCGTGGCCTCAAATCGTCATTCCCAGGCTCGACCCCGAATAGTCATTCTCGGGCTTGACCCGAGAATCCAGCGGTCCGCCGGCCTGGTCATCGGCATGGATGCCCGGGTCAAACCCGGGCATGACGTTCCCCTTTTGTCATTCGCGGGCTTGACCCGAGAATCCAAAGCGATGGTTTGCCGGGTCAAGCCCGGCAATGACGGAGGCGCGGCCGCGGCGCGCATGCCATCACCCCCGACGATTCATTTCCGTCGCCCTGACGCCTCTGTTCCGTCACCCTCGGGCAATTCCTTTCCGTTCGCTCCGGGCGCCTCTATTCCCTTACCCTCGGGCGCCTCTTCCCTGTCATTCTCGGGCTGGACCCGAGAATCCAGCGGAAAAATTCACAAACTCTGAGCTTGTCCTGAGCGCGGCCAAGGATGTAGCGAAGAATCTCGGGATTCTTCACTTCGCAGCCTCCGCTCAGAATGACAAAAGT
>JAJXYM010000203.1 GCA_021780585.1 Deltaproteobacteria bacterium | reverse complement strand
TTGATCCGGGCATCCACGCGGGGCGCCGCCGGGACACGGGCGATCAATATATCTTCGGGACGCTTCGCCCGCGGCTCGGATTGACGAGAATATTAACTGCAATAGCAAGTTGAATATCCATTCAACTATGTCACCCTGAACGAAGTGAAGGGTCCCGGATTCCGAACTGTTGCGGCGCCCGGAAATCACCACGCGATCGGTCGCCGGCCGGGGCGGCGCAGATCCCCGGCCATGTCGATCCGCAGCGTGACGCGAACCAGCACGCGCGATTGCGGCAAACCCGAACGGCGCGCTCAATGCGTGCGCATCTTGAGCCGGTCCGCCTGCGCCCAGCCTTCCTTGAGCGGCACCATGAAGTAGGGAACCAGATTCATCCGTTTGAACTTCCAATGCCCGTTCTGCCGCACGTATTCGTCGTCATAGCGGGCCGCGACCAGAAACGCCTCGCCGTTGTATATCGGTTTCGCTTCGAGATAGGCGAAGCCGGAACCGGAATCGCCGCGCAATTCGATCGTATGATTATGAATGAACTGCTTCACCCAGGTGATGCGCGGCCGATCGTCGCGCGCGCCGGCCGCGGGTTCGCCCAGTGCGCCGAAGAAGCGGGCGATCTCCGCGTGGCCGGCGGCTTTGCCCAGATGGGCGAAATCAAGCTCGCCGTCGGCGGTGAAGAGGTCCGTTATTTGGCTGAATTTTCCTTCATTTACATATTCATGATACTTATAACGCAGATCTCGAATCGCCTCGCGGTCGGTCAATTCCCGCACCCGAGCCTCGAGTTCCTTGACGCGCGCCTCCAGGTCGTTCGCCATGTCTCTTTCTCCTCCGCTGGTCGCGATTTGGCCTAAGTAGCACGCCCGCGCGCGAACCCCAAAATGCCCCGCCCGCCGGCGCGGATTGACGCTCGGCGTTCCGGCGATGCAGGCTGGGTCGCAATCTTTCCGCGCAGAGCGCCATCGCGCCTTCGGCAGTCAACGGCGTCGCCGTGGCAACAAAGCCGCCAGCCCATCCCGTAATTCGATGCGCCGACCACGCGCTTCATTCATTTTTCTATTCGCTTGAAGTCTTTCTGCCATTCGATGGAACCCCGTGGCGATCCAGTCAATCGCTCAAACCACGTTATCCGGACGATTTGTGGTTTTACGCGATCGAGGCATGGTGCGTGGTTGAAGAGCTGCTCGGATGGCTGGCCGTGGGCTTAATTGCGGCCGCCGCGGCCGGCGTAATCCAGCAATAGCGGCGGGGGCGTCCGCTGCAAGGAGGCGCGTCCGAGCGGCGCCCGCGGAGCGATCCGGGCGCGTCGGCTTCACTTCGCGGCGGCGGGTTGCTATTTAATCGGAGCCGTTCGGCGGATTGTGAATTGCTTGCGGATAGACCCGCGGAATGGAATGTTCACGCATCAGGAAGGGCGACATTATTCAGGCGCCGTTATAAGCGCGGCTCAAATCTCCGCGCGGCGCCGGGAAAATCGGTTGGAACTGTGGCGAAACGAAAGAAAATAGCCTTTATCGGCGCCGGCAACGTCGGCGCGACCTGCGCCCATCTGTGCTTCCTGCGCAGTCTTGGCGATATCCTCCTCTACGACATTATCGACGGCCTGCCCCAGGGCAAGGCGCTCGATATGCTCGAATCGGCCCCCGTGCTCGGCGTTGACGTGAACGTCGCCGGCTCGACCGATATCAAGGATATCGCCGGCGCGGATTGTATCGTCGTGACCTCCGGCTCGCCGCGCAAACCCGGCATGAGCCGCGACGACCTGCTCAAGATCAACGCCGGCGTAATGAACATCGTGGGCAAGGCAATCAAGGACCACGCGCCCGCGGCGTTCGTGATCGTCGTGACCAATCCGCTCGACGCGATGGTGACGCAGATCAAGCGCGTCACCGGATTGCCCAAAAATCGGATCGTCGGCCAGGCCGGCGTGCTCGATTCCGCGCGCTATCGCACATTTCTCGCGACCGAGCTGAACGTCTCTGTCGATAGCGTGAGCGCGATGGTGCTGGGCGGCCATGGCGACGATATGGTGCCGATCCGCAGCTATACCACGATCGGCGGCCAGCCGATCGAAAAGTTGATCGACGCCAAGCGGCTCGAGGAAATCGAAGTCCGCACCCGCAACGGCGGCGCCGAAATCGTCAACCTGATGAAGACCTCGTCCTATTACGCCGCCGGCAGCGCGGTCTACCGGATGGTCGAGGCCTATATGCTCGATCGCAAGGAAGTCCTGCCGGCCGCCGCCTACCTTGAAGGCGAATACAGCGTAAACGGCCTGTTCGCCGGCGTTCCGGTTGTGATCGGCGGCGGCGGCGTCGAGCGGATCGTCCAGATCGATCTGACGGCGGCCGAAAAGAAGGCCTTCGATTCGTCGGTCGCGCATGTGCGCGAGCTGGTCGAGGCGATGGACAAGGCGATCGCCGGCTGACGTTGATTCCGCAACGACCGGCGCACGGACGGAGATCGGGGGAATCGGCGGCTCGGCCGCAGGCTAAAGGATCTCGACTCGGGGGAGGGAATGTTATGGTTCGCAAGCTATTGGGAACGACGATCGTTATCGCGATGCTCACGATAATGGTTCAAGTGCGGCCGGGATTCGCAGCCACGATATGCGTGAATCCCGCCGGTTCGGGCGGATGTCTAGCGACGATTGGCGCGGCCGTGGCCGCCGCGTCGCCCGGCGATACGATCGTGGTGGCCGTCGGGACGTATAACGAGCAGGTGACGCTCACCGAAAGCCTGTCATTGGTCGGCGCCGGCGCCGGCAAGAGCATTATCGACGCGAACGGCCAGCCGACCGGTATCACGATCGGCACGACGAGTGCGCCGACCAGCGGTGTGACCGTCGCGGGGTTCACCGTCGAAAATGCCGATTTCGAGGGCATCCTGATCCAGAACGCCACCGGCGTCGCGGTGCTCAACAATCTCGTTCAGCACAATAATCGCAGTCTCACGGCGGGCGAATGTCCCGGACTGCCCTCGCAGGAGACACTCGAAGGCTTCGATTGCGGCGAGGGCATCCATTTGCTCGGCGTCGACCATTCGACCATCTCGGGCAACACCTCGGTCAACAACGCCGGCGGAATCCTGCTGAGCGACGACGCGGTCGGGCCGACGCATGACAATCTGATTAGCGGTAATCGGGTCTATAACAACGCCGCCGATTGCGGCATCACCCTGGCGTCGCATCCGACCTGCGCGCCGCCCGCAACCTGCTCGACGGCGCCCTACGGCGTTTATCACAACACGATTTCGAACAATGTTTCGAATCATAATGGAACCGCCGCCGAGGGCGGCGCCGGAGTCGGCATCTTCGACTCGGTTCCCGGAACGTCGAACTATGGCAACGTGATCGTCGGCAATATCCTGACCAATAACGGATTGCCGGGCGTGGCGATGCATAGTCATGCGCCGGACCAGAACCTCGACGACAACCAGATCACCGGCAACACGATTTACGGCAACGGAGCCGACAACGGCGACACCACGACTCCCGGCAAGACGGGGATCAACGTCTTCACCAGCGGCGGCTCGCCGGTTACCGGCACGGTGATCTCCGGCAATTCGATCAGCAACGAGAAGGTCGGCGTCTTCGTCAGCGACATTTCCGGCACGGACGTCGAGGCGCATAACAACAATCTGTTCGGCGGCTCGACCACCACCGGAATCGACAACGGCGGCGCCGGGTCGGTCAACGGCACTGCCAACTGGTGGGGATGCCCGACCGGACCGGGCGCCTCCGGATGCTCGAAGGTCGCGGGAACGGTCGCCGTCAGCCCGGTCCTGCCGCAACCGGTTCAGTGAAAAATCCGCCGGCGGCGCTCTGATTCGGAGCGCCGCCGGCGCGGCAATGATGCGAGGGTGAACTTCAGGTAACGCATGAACATTCACGAGTTTCAGGCCAAACAGGTGCTCGCGCGCTTCGGTGCGCCCGTCCCCAAGGGACAGCCCGCCTCGACGCCCGACGAGGCGGCCAAGGCGTTCGACGCGCTCGGCCAGCCTAAGGCTGTCGTAAAGGCGCAAATCCATGCCGGCGGACGCGGCAAGGCGGGCGGCGTCAAGCTGCTCTCCAGCGCCGCCGAGGCGCGGGAGTTCGCCGCGAAGCTGCTTGGCAAACCGCTCGTGACCCATCAGACCGGCCCGCAGGGACGCATCGTGCGGCGGGTCTACGTCGAGCAGGCGAGCGAAATCGCGCGCGAGCTCTATCTCGGGATGGTGGTCGATCGCAATGCGCGCAGCGTCGCGATTATCGCCAGCACCGAGGGCGGGATGGAGATCGAGGAGGTCGCGGCGAAAACCCCCGATCGCATCCTCACCGAACCGATCGATCCGGTGATCGGACTGGGAGGTTTTCAGGCGCGCAAAATCGCCTTCGCTCTGGGTCTGCGCGACAAACAAGTCGGACAGTTCGGCGCGCTGTTGAACTCGCTCTATCGGGCGTTTCTCGAGACCGACGCCTCGCTGATCGAGATCAACCCGCTGGTCGTGACCAAAGACGGCTCGGTCATCTGTCTCGACGCCAAGATGTCATTCGACGACAACGGCCTGTTCCGCCATCCGGATATTCGCGAGCTGCGCGACCCCAACGAAGAGGATCCGGCCGAGACCGAGGCCGCGAAATTTGACCTCAGTTACGTCCATCTGGACGGCAATATCGGCTGTATGGTGAACGGCGCGGGTCTCGCGATGGCGACGATGGATATCGTCAAGTATTACGGCGCCGAGCCGGCCAACTTTCTCGACGTTGGCGGCGGCGCCAGTTCGCAGAAGGTCGCGGCCGCCTTCCGCATCCTGCTCGCCGACGATCGGGTCAAGGCGGTCCTGATCAACATCTTCGGCGGGATCATGCTCTGCGACGTGCTCGCCCAAGGCGTGGTCGACGCCGCCCGCGAAGTCAAGCTGAGCGTGCCGCTGGTGGTCCGGATGGAAGGCACGAATGTCGATAAGGGCAAGCAAATCCTCAAGGAATCGGGCATCAAGGTGATCGCCGCCAGCGACATGGCCGACGCCGCCCGGCGCGTGGTCGAGGCGATCGGCGCGCGCGCCCAGGCCTGAAAGAGCGGTATTGCGATGAGTATTCTGGTCAACAAGAACACCCGCGTCCTGACCCAGGGAATCACCGGAGCGACCGGCCAGATTCATACCCGGGCGTGCAAGGAATACGGCACCCAGATGGTCGGCGGCGTGGTCCCCGGCAAGGGCGGCACGGACTTCGAGGGGATTCCGATTTTCGACACGGTCGAGCAGGCGCGCAAGGCGACCGGCGCCAACGCGACGGTAATCTACGTGCCGCCGCCGTTCGCGGCCGACGCGATCCTCGAGGCTGTCGCCGCCGGTATCGAGCTGGTGATCTGCATCACCGAGGGCGTGCCGGTGCTCGACATGGTCAAAGTCAGCCGCTACATGCGCGGCTCGAACAGCCGGCTGATCGGCCCCAACTGTCCCGGGGTGATTACGCCCGGCGAGTGCAAGATCGGCATCATGCCCGGCTATATCCATAAGCCCGGCGATATCGGCGTGGTCTCGCGTTCCGGCACGCTCACGTATGAGGCCGTCTATCAGCTCACGCAACTCGGCATCGGCCAATCGAGCTGCGTCGGAATCGGCGGCGACCCGATTGTCGGGTCCGGCCATATCGACGTGCTCAAGCTGTTCAACGAAGACCCGGGCACGCGCGCTGTCATCATGATCGGTGAAATCGGCGGCACGGCGGAAGAAGAAGCCGCGCAATATATCAAGGAAAACTTCAAGAAGCCGGTGGTCGCCTTTATTGCCGGTCAGACCGCGCCGAAAGGCCGCCGGATGGGCCATGCGGGCGCGATTATCTCGGGCGGACGCGGGACTGCGGCCGACAAGATCGCCGCGCTCAAGGCGGCGGGAATCGCGGTCGCGATGAGTCCAGCCGAGCTGGGCGTCACGATGAAGTCGCTGCTCGACGGCAAGGCCGCCTGAAGCGCCAGAAAATCCCGCAGAAGTTAAAGTATTACTTTAAATTTATTCGAATGGAAAGAACTTTCGCGATTATCAAGCCCGACGCCGTCGCGCGTCATCTGATTGGCGACATCGTCAAGCGGGTCGAGGCGAGCGGACTGAAGATTGTCGGGATGCGGTTGCTGCAACTGTCACGGACCGAGGCCGAGACCTTCTATGACGTGCATAAGGAGCGTCCCTTCTACAAATCGCTCTGCGACTATATGACCTCGGGGCCGGTCGTCGTGATGGCGCTCGCAGGGGAGGGCGCGATCAAGCGCTGGCGCGACCTGATGGGCGCGACCGATCCGGCCAAGGCCGAGCCAGGGACGATTCGGCGCGATTTCGGCGAGAACGTCGAGCGGAACGCGACGCATGGCTCGGACGCGCCCGAGACCGCCGCCCGCGAACTGAGCTTCTTCTTCCGCACCTCGGAGCTGGTTTCCTGACCGTTGGCGCTTCCGGCGACGTGAACGCCGAAGCCGAGGTGAGGATTGATGGCGACGAAAACGCGAGAGGGAATCGACCGCAATAGCGCCGCCGACGCCCGTCGCGTCATCGAGGCTATTTTACCCGACGAGTCCGAACGGCGGTCGGTCCTGAGCCTGCTCGCCGACCTGATAGAGCGTGCGAACCGTGCTTCGGTCAAAGCGTGGGATCTGACGCTTTTCACGGACGGGATTAGGCTTAACGTCGGTCAAATCGAGGTGTTCACGCTTTTCGATTTTCGCCCCGTTAGAGCGCATTTCCGGATCGATGACGGCTTGCTGAGCGCGGCCGGGCGCGAAGAGCTTAGGCTTGTGGGCGCTGAGATTCGCGGCCCCAACATCTACAAGACGGCACCGCAGGTTCTAATCGCTGAGGTACCGCTCATCGGTATACAGCGAGTGTCAAGAATCCTTTTATCGCCAGCGCTTGAAGTCGTGGATGCCGCCGCAGCTCGCCGTCCAGGACGCCTGTTTTGGTGGCGGTCGCATTCGCCAGGCGCAATAAAGTACATCGGCGAATTCCTCGGACGCGACCTGCCCCAGCCGTCCTATGACGCCCCGCTGGAGCTTGCGGCGTCGGTCCAGATCGAGGAGGTTCCGATTCTCGAAGAGATTCCGATCGAGGATCAGAACGTCGATTCCGCGACCGTCGTCGGCGCTCTGGAGCCGCACGACGCGGAATTCAAGGAGCGCGCGCTGGTAATTCGATACGTCAAATATCTCCGCGACCGAGGCGTCCGCGCCCATCGTTACCGAGTCAATTCGTCCGGCGATGGCGGGCCGATGTTATGCGATGTCTGGGACGCGCGCCGGCGCAATCTGATCGAAGCCAAGAGCGAGATCACGCGCGATTCAATCCGGATGGCGATCGGCCAGCTTACCGACTACGGGCGTTTTCTCGAACCGGACCGCTCCGCCGTGCTGCTGCCAGAACGGCCCTCGCGCGCTCTCGAAGACCTGCTCACTCACGTCGAAATCAGGGTGGTGTGGGAAACTTCTGACGGTGGGTTCGAGGATAATTCCGGCGGCCGCTTCATCTGACTGCGGGAATGACGCGCATATGATCGGCAGCGGCCGCGCGTAATTGATATTGGGCGGGCGCGCGGGCAGAATCCGGGGCGTAAGCTCCGACCCGCATGCGCAGACTTTCGTCTCCCCGCTCGCCCGCGACCGCGCGGATCGCCGTAACCGCGCTGCCGTTCGCGCTCGCCGGATGCGACCCGGTCATCAATATCGCCGGCGCGAATTTTCCCGGCTGGCTGCTCTGCGCGCTCGCCGGAATCGCGATCGCGGCCGCCCTCCGGCCGCTGTTCCTGGCGACCCGGATCGAACCGTACATGGGACCGCTGGCGATCGTCTATCCCGCGCTGGCGACGCTCGCCGCGTGCCTCGTATGGCTAATCTTCTTCAATCGCGTCTGAGGCGCATCGATGGCTGAAGCGGCGACGGCGGCGAAGCCTTCCGTGGAGGATCGCGAGCGCGCCCGCCGGCTGGTCGGACGCGCGCTCGGATTTGCGATCGTCGGCGCCGCGCTCGCCGTCGGCGGCTACGTCACGCGCCTCTATTACCTCTATCCGCGCACCGACGACGCCTACGTGCGCGCCAATATCGTCGGGGTCGCGCCGCACGTGAGCGGGCCGATCGTCAGCCTGCCAATCCGCGACAATCAGCACGTCCCGGCCGGTCAGCTCCTGTTCGTGGTCGATCCCCGCCCCTATCAGGCGGCGCTCGATCGGGCCGAGGCCGAACTCACCCTCACCAATCTGCGAATCAAGGCGCTCGAAGACGCGATTCAGTCGGCCCATGCGCGCCAGCTCCGGCTCGAGGCCGACGCCGCCTACGATCGCCAGTATTTGCATCGGATCGAACCGCTGCTGGCGCGCCATTTCGTCACCGCCAACGACGTCTACAACGCGCGCAGCCGGGTCGAGGCCGACGCCGCGGCGATCGCCAGCGCCCGCGGCGAGGTCGGCAAGGCGCAAAACGAGCTCGGCCAGTACGGCGATATCAACGCGCGGCGCAAGGCGGCCGAAGCCGCCGTCTACGACGCGAAGCTCAACGTCGGCTACTGTTCGGTGACGGCGCCGTTCGACGCCTGGGTCACCAATCTCAATATCGCCGTCGGCCAATACGCCAACGAGGGGCGTGAGGTCGTGAGCCTGGTGGATAATCGCGCCTGGTACGTGATGGCGAATTTCCGCGAGGATTTTCTCGCTCAAATCCGGCCCGGGATGGCGGCGCAGGTCTATCTGCGGCCCTACCCGGAGCATCCGTTCCGCGGCGTGGTGCAGGGCGTCGGCTGGGCGCTCTATCAGGACAACGGGGCCAGCGTCGCTGGATTGCCGCAGGTCGCGCCGACGCTCAACTGGGTGCGACTGTCGCAGCGTTTTCCGGTGCGGATCACGATGGGGCCGAATGACGAACGGTTTCCGTTCCGGATGGGCGCGACGGCGGTCGTGACGATCCAGGGCTACCGTTGAGCGCGACTCCGCCCGAGGCTCCGGCCACGCGGCGGGCGCGCGGATGGCCGGCGCGCGAACCCGATCCGCGGCCGCGCGGCTTCGCCGCATGGTTCGCTTCGTTCGTCGCCCAGGAGATGGCGCCGAGGCCGTATCGGCTGCGCCAGACGCTCCGGATCGCGACCCTGAGCGCGCTCGGCGCCGGGCTGGCCGCCGTCCTGCAACTGCCCGACGGCTTCGGCCCGATGACGCTCTGGCGGATTCTGGCGACCCAAAGCCCGCTGATGACTTTTCCGCAACTGGCGCTGCTGACCGGCGCGGCGGGATTCGGCGAAAGCGCCGCGGTCGTGCTGGCGGGAATTCTGGTCGAGGCGCCGTGGTTGCAACTGGCTTTTTTCGGCGCCGCGGCCGCGATCGCCGGCTACCTTACGCAGGTGCTCGAACTGGGTTCGGCGTGGGTGATGATCCAG
>JAJXYM010000328.1 GCA_021780585.1 Deltaproteobacteria bacterium | reverse complement strand
GGTTGAGCCCGAGGCTTTTGCGCCGGCGGCGCGGAGTCCGACGCCGCTGGCGTCAATGTGTCGAGATGGGCCGTGACGACGCTCTGCTGATGGGCGAAATAGGCGCCGGTTGCGGCGTCGGTTGCCCATGCTATCGGCACCAAAATATCCGCCGCCAGGTAGCCGCCCTCGACCTGCGAATTATCGATCACGTCTGAAGATTGATAACCCGCTTTCGAAAAATGGAATTGAAGATCTTCGTTGCGCGGAACCGTCATCGTGAACGGCGTCTGATGCGTCCCGCCGACATTGTCCGTAACGGTCGCTCCGGACGGGTCGCTCATCACGGCGACTTCCTGCGTCGTACCCTGAAACAACAATGCGCAAGAAGTGACACCTAACGACACGCAAAAAATCGCGATGTTGACAAATTTTTGCATCAGTCGATTTAGATTGCGAAGGTAGGTACAACTTCAAGCAATGATTGTCAACTGCGTTCGATATTCACTCGTTACTCGTTTTTTAGGGTTAAGAAAGCTAGAAATGGAGAGAATTAGCGTCAGTCGGGGCGAGATGCAGCTTGGTTCAGTCTGCGAGACGGGTCAGCGATCGCTTCGGCGGGGGAGTAGCCGAGGCTGACGGCGAGCAGGATCGCCGCCGCGGCCAGCGCGGACGGATCGGTCGCGCGCCTGATTGCCGCTCCGATCATTGCGAGATGCGCGGTGACGGTAGCCGCGACCGAATCGCGACCCTCGCCGGCGCCGTCGGCGTCGAAGATCAGATCGATTAGCTCATTGGCGTCGTAATTCGACTCACGCAAGGCTTCGGCCGTCGCCCGGCGCCAGAATTCGCGCGGCTCGACTATTTCGAAATCAACCAGCGTTTCGATTCGTCCGCGCATCGCGCCGATCAGAGGCCGGTAGCGCTCGGCCAGCTCGATAATGCGATCGACGCCCTGCGCGGCGAGATAATCCGCGACCGTCGCGTCACTTCCATAGACGCCGGCCGAGTCCGGCGCCGGTTCGAGCCGAATGAAGTCATCGCCGTCCGGCGTGCGTTCGAGACCCAGCGGATAGAGCCGGCAAGCCAGCGGCCGTCCCGGATGGATCGAACAGGTGGCGCCGTCGAGCGCGACGCAGCGGCCGGCTTCGCCGAAACGCAACAACGAGCCGCGCCGAATGGTGTAGCGGGTCCGCGCCGCACTCGTCGGCAATCCGGCGGCGCGCGCCAGCGCAATCAAATCTACCGGGCTGAGAGTGATCGCCTGATTGCGGCAGCAGCGTCCGCACGCGCCGCATCGGTAGGAAAATGCGCTTCGACGATCCATTGCGAGCCAGCGCCGGAGGTTTCCGGCGGGTCGATTTACGCTACCGAAAATCGTCCGGCTGCGGTACGATCCGCCTGCTGAAGTTCGCCAATCAGGGCAGGGAGCGATCGCATCGATGGAATTCAACTATTCGCCGGAACAGGAAGCCTATCGCCAGCAGGTCCGCGCATGGCTGGAGGCGAATCAGCCGCCGCCGCTCACCGCCGAAGAGAAGGAGCGGGTCGATGAGGACCTGCTCTGGGAGCGCAACAAGCGCTGGCACAAGAAGCTCTACGCCGGCGGATGGGTGGGGCTGAGCTGGCCGAAGGAATACGGCGGACGCGGCGCGACCTTTATCGAACAGTTGATCTTCCAGCAGGAGCTGGCGCGGCTCGGCCTGCCGATGGGCATCAACGTGCTCGGCATCATCATGACCGGACCGGCGCTGATGCAATGGGGCACGGATGAGCAAAAGGCGCGCTACCTGAAGCCGATTATCATGGCCGACGAAATCTGGTGCGAAGGGATGTCGGAGCCGGGCGCCGGATCGGACCTCGCCTCGATTCAGACGCGCGCGGACCTGGTGGGCGACGAATTTATCGTCAACGGACAAAAGGTATGGACCACGCACGCCCATCGCTCGGACTTCTGCCAGCTCTTTGTCCGCACCGATCCGAACCTGCCCAGGCATAAGGGAATGAGCGCGCTGCTGGTTGATATGCGCAGTCCGGGCGTGACGGTGAAGCCACTCAAACAGATCAGCGGCGACGCCGAATTCAACGAAATCTTTTTCGAGGACGTGCGCGTGCCCAAGCAAAATCTGCTCGGGCCGCTGAATCAGGGATGGCAGGTGCTGGTCTCGACGCTGATGCACGAGCGGTTCGGCATCAGTGAGACGATCGGCGGCGTCGACGTAATCCTGGCGCAACTGGTCGAACTGGCGAAAACGATTCCGGCGAACGGCCATACGGCGGCCGAGGACGACGAAATCCGCCAGCAGATCGCGCAATTCGCGATCGAAGTGACGGCCAAGAAATACAACGGTCTGCGCGCCCTGACGCGCCGGCTCAAGGGATTGCCGCCGAGCGCGGAATCGTCGATCGGCAAGCTGGTTTCGACCGAGCTGTCGCAGCGGATGACGAAGTTCGCGGCGCGCATCCTGGGCGGCTACGCGACGCTCGAGCGCAAATCGCCGTTCGCGCCCGACGGCGACTGGTTGCGACGCATCCTGCAATCCGAATCGATGACGATCGCGGGTGGAACCTCATCGGTGCAGAAGAACATGATTGGCGAGCGGATCCTGCAGCTTCCCAAGGGCTGAGCGAATAGGCAATTCCGCCACTATTGCACGTAAATTAGGCATATATTTTGCTTGCTTGTGCGCGATCTGCGAGCAGGCGGTGATTTCCTGCGCAAATCCGTCGTCTTGGTTTTATGGAAATGCATAAAAAACAGGCATTGCCTAACAAACGGGCGGCAATTTGATGCGCCTGTGCCCTCGATAATCTTTCAGCGTTACATTGGAGGCTTGCTTGATGCGTTCGACAGGACGCGGGTCGATGGCCCGTTCGATCCCATTGTTAGTTTGCGCGACGTTGCTGGTCGCGACGCCGGCTGTCGCCGGCGAAAATCCGCCAATCAGCGCGGGCGATACCGCCTGGGTGCTTACTTCGGCGGCGCTGGTGCTCCTGATGACCGCGCCGGGACTGGCGCTGTTCTACGCCGGGATGGTGCGGCGCAAGAACGTCCTCGCCACGTTGATGCAAAGCTTGATTCTGGCGGCGATCGTCTCCGTGCAATGGACGCTATTCGGATACAGTCTGGCGTTTTCGCCCCATAATGCGCTGATCGGCGGCCTGAGCTGGTTAGGGCTATGCGGCGTTAGCGCATCCCAAGCCTATCCCGCCTATGCCGCGACGATTCCGCATCAGGCCTACATGGTTTTTCAGTGCATGTTCGCGGTGATCACGCCGGCGCTGATTACCGGCGCGTTCGCCGAACGGATTTCATTTCGCGGCTTTCTGCTCTTCAGCGTGCTCTGGACGACGCTTATCTATGACCCGCTGGCGCATTGGGTATGGGGCGTGGACGGCTGGATTCATCAGATGGGCGCGCTCGATTTCGCCGGCGGCACGGTGGTGCATATCTCGTCGGGAATTTCGGCGCTGGCGGCCGTGATGATTATCGGGCGGCGGCGCGGCTATCCGCGCGAGCCGATGATCCCGCACAACCTGACCCTGACGGTCACCGGCGCGGGCCTGCTGTGGTTCGGATGGTTCGGCTTCAACGCCGGCAGCGCGCTGGCGGCCAACGGACTGGCGGTGTCGGCCTTCGTCGCGACGCATCTGGGCGCGTCGGCCGCCGCGGTCGCATGGATGGCCACGGAATGGTGGAAGGTCGGCAAGCCGACCGTGCTCGGCGTGGCCAGCGGCGCGGTCGCGGGACTGGTCGCGATCACGCCCGCGTCGGGCTATGTCGGCCCGCTGTCGGCGATCGCGATCGGCGCGGTCGCGGGCGCGCTGTGCTTTTTCGCGGTGCGGATGAAGCATCGGCTGGGCTACGACGACGCGCTCGACGTGGTGGGCGTGCACGGCGTTGGAGGCGTATGGGGCGCGCTCGCGACGGGGTTGTTCGCCGATGTCGCGGTCAATTCGGCGGGCGCCAACGGACTATTCTTTGGCAATCCGCATCAACTGGTAATTCAGGCCGTCGCGGTCGCCGCGAGTCTCACGTTCGCTTTTGTCGGCAGTCTTATCCTGCTCAAGCTGACCGACGCGATCGTTGGCCTGCGCGTTGACGAGGAATCGGAGGTGATGGGCCTCGATATCACCGAGCATGACGAAAACGCCTACGCGCTCGAGGCGTAGGCGCGCGGCGTGGAACGATGGCCGCGGCTCAGCGCTGCATCGCCTGGAACAACAGCGGCGCCGCCTCGGCCATCATCTCGCCGACCACTTCGGAGAGCGGCTTGCCGGGCATCGCGAGCTTTTCGGTCAGTGATTGCAGGATGCGCAGATAATGCGCCTTGGTTTCGGCGCTGATCTCGGCGAGCCGCGCACCCTCCATCACGGCGATATAGCGGCGATGGGTATCGTAAATTTCGCGGTCGGTCGGGTCCGAAGGCTTGGCCGTGCGCGCCATGATCGAATCATCGGAAGCGAGGCGCCGGGCGCCGCTTCCGCCTCCCTTGGCTTGATAGCGACGAGTCTATGCCGCGCGTGGGCGGCTTCCAACGCGCGCCGCTTCAAAACAGATAGCGGCGCATATTGACGCTGATCATCATGCCCATCGCAATCATCATCGCGATCAGCGACGAGCCGCCGTAACTCACCAACGGCAGCGTGATTCCGACCACCGGCAGCATCCCCGTGGCCATCCCGATATTGATCGCGACCTGCCAGAAAATTACGCCGGTAAAGCCGATCGCGAGCAGGGCGCCGAAGCGATCGCGCGCGTGGCGGGCGATCCAGATGCCGCGCGCGATCAGCGCCGCGTACAGCGCCAGCAGCGCCATCGAGCCGAAATAGCCAAATTCCTCGGCATAGGCGGCGAAGATGAAATCGGTCGTCTGTTCGGGCAAAAAGTTGAGCCGCGCCTGCGTGCCCTTGAGGAATCCTTTGCCCCATTTGCCGCCCGAGCCGATCGCGATTTCCGACTGGATGATGTGATAGCCGGAACCGAGCGGATCGGATTGCGGATTGATGAAGCTGACGAGCCGTTCGCGCTGATAGGGTTTGAGGTAATGCCACGCCGCCGGCGCCGCGAGCATCGCCGCCAGTCCCAACGCCGCCATCACCCGCCAGTTGAGTCCGCTGACGAAGATCAACGTCGCCGTGATCAGAATCAGGATCAGACCGGTGCCGAGATCGGGCTGTTTCAGGACCAGGGCCACCGGCACGGCCAGCATCGCGGCGGGAATCAGCAGATGCGTCAGGCCCCATCCGCCCTTGGGCGGCTCCTCGCGCAAATAACGCACCATCACCAGCACGACGGCGAGCTTGGCGATTTCGGAAGGTTCGAGATTGAGCACGCCGAGATTGATCCAGCGGCGCGAGCCGCCGGTGCTGTGGCCGGCGACGGCGACGACGATCAGCAGGCCGACGGCGACGACGTAAAACGGATAGGCGTAGGCGGCGAGCGCGCGATAATCGAGCAGCGCCGCCGCGATCATCAGGGCGCTGCCGGCGCCGACCCAGACGAGCTGGCGCATCACCAGCGGATCGAGTCCGTGATGGCGTCCGCCCCAGGTCGCGCTGACCACGCTCAGCACGCCGACGCCGCAGAGCGCGAGCGCGAGCGACAACACGGTCCAGTCGAAATGATAGAGCAGGCGCCGGTCGATCGTTGGCATCGGATTACGCGCGCGCCGCCTTCACTCGTCGAGCGGAGTGGCCGGCGCGGATTGGTTGGCCGGAGCCGGCGCGGGCGGATTGGAGCCTTGTGGCGGATAGAGCTCGAAATATTTTTCCATCACCTGCTTCACCACCGGCCCGGCCGACGAGCCGCCGTGGCCCGAATGCTCGATAATGCAGGCGATGGCGATCTTCGGATGGTCGGCGGGAGCGAAGGCGATGAACCAGCCGTGGTCGCGATATTTCATCGGCAGGGCGGTTTCCTTGGTGCGCGCGCCCTGCGCCTCCTTGACCACCTGCGCGGTTCCGGTTTTCGCGGCGACGGCGATTCCGTCGATCTTGGCGGCGTGGCCGGTGCCGTCGGGGGCGCTGACCACGTCGACCATCGCGGCGCGCACGCTGTCGAGAGTCTGCGGGTCGATATGCAATTCGCCGCGCACGATCGGCGGATACTGTTTGACCGCCGTGCCATCGAGCGCATCGACTTCGCGCACGAACTGGGGCTGATAGAGCGTGCCGCCATTGGCGACCGTCGCCGCCATCATCGCCAGTTGCAGCGGGGTCACGGAGACGTAGCCCTGGCCGATCGCGACCGACAGCGTCTCCGCGGGATACCAGCGCTCATGGAAGCGCCGCTCCTTCCAATCAGTCGACGGGATCACTCCGCCTTTTTC
Organism: Deltaproteobacteria bacterium; assembly: GCA_021780585.1. Classification (GTDB taxonomy): domain Bacteria; phylum Desulfobacterota; class Binatia; order Binatales; family Binataceae; genus JADMIL01. The sequence goes on along the minus strand of JAJXYM010000328.1, from coordinate 3,105 downwards.
ATTGTCGAGCGCGATTCCGGACTTGCGCCCCAGTCCCAGCGCGTGAGCCCACGCGGCGATGCGATCGACGCCGAGGCGCTGGCCGACCTCGTAGAAAAAAACGTCGCAGGATTCGACGATCGCGCGATGCAACTGGATATTGCCGTGGCCTTGCTTGCGCCAGCAGCGATATTCGCGATTACCGAACCAGATGCCGCCGGGGCAGTAGTAACTGGTCGAGAGCGTGACCGAATGGTCCATCAGGGCGGCGATCGAATCGACGATCTTGAAGGTCGAGCCGGGTGGATAGGTGCCCTGGATGGCGCGGTTTTGCAGCGGATGGCTGGGGTCGGTGGTCAGCTCCTTCCATGCTGACGGCGAGATTCCTTCGGCGAAGATGTTGGGATCGAAGGCCGGCCGGCTCGCCATCGCGAGGATATAGCCGGTGTTGGGATCGACCGCGACCAGCGCGCCGGCGCGATCGCCGATCGCGGCTTCGGCCGTGCGCTGCAGGTCGAGATCGATGGTCATCACGATACTGTCGCCGGGGCGCTCGGGAATTTCGCGCAACATGCGGAGCCGCCGGCCGATCGCGTCAACCTCGATCTCCTGGCCGCCGGCGTCGCCGCGCAACGTCGCCTCGAGGCTGCGTTCGAGGCCGAATTTCCCGATTTCGTCGCCCATCCGGTAGTCAGGCAGCCGGTCGAGGTCCTTGAGCGTCACTTCGCCGACATAGCCGAGCAGATGGGCCGCCAGCGAATCGTAGAGGTAATGGCGCTGCGGACTGACCTGCAGGCTGACGCCGGGCAATTCGAGCTGATGCGATTCGAGCGCGACCACCTGCGGCCATTCGAGATGCTCGGCGACGATCACCGGTTCGAAATCCGGACGGCCCTGGTCGTCGGCGTCGTCGATCTTTTTTTCGAGATTTTCGACTCCGAGCAATTTTTGCAGCCGCGCGATCGTGACGGTCAGATCGGGCGAATCCTCCGGCACGATCACCGCCTGGAACGACGGTTTGGTGTCGACCAGCGGGCGATGGCGCCGATCGAAGACGAGACCGCGCAGGGCCGGCAGCCGCAGAATCCTGATGCGATTGCGGTCGGCCATCTCGGCCAGCGCGTGATGGCGGATGATTTGCAGATAGTAGAGGCGACCGGCGGCGATTGCGAGCACCGCGAAAATCACGCTCGCCAGCGCGGCGATCCGCGGTCCAAGCCGCGGAACCTTTCGACTTCTTTCCCGAAACGCGAATCTTGCCATGGCGATTCGGAGCTCCGCCCGGAAATAAAATCTACTCGCGCATGCCGTGCAGGCGCAATCCGCTCATCCGCGCCGCCGACGTCATCAACGCGAAAATCCACGGCGCGATCGCGGCGCTGGTGAGTGCGCGCCAGGCGATAGCCGGCGCCATCGCGCCGAACCCGCCGGCGGAATCCCATCCCGCGCTCGCCGCGTACTGCGCCAACCCGGTCAGCAATTCGCCGATCAGCACCACCAGCACGCCGATCGCGGCGCTGGCGGAGATCAGGTAACGCGACAATCCGTAAGCGATCAGGAACGCCAGCGTCAGCACGAAGGCGTCGAGGCCGAGATGGGCGCCGCTGAAGGAATCGGCCGCGTAGCCCATCCCGAACGCGAGCAGGGCCGAGGTCGCCTGCTGATGCCTCAGGCCGAGGTCGACCGCCAACACCAACACGAGATCGGGCATCAGGGGACCGAGCGGCAGCCAGCGGGGAATCGTCGTCTCGAGCGCGAGCGCGATGATCGTGGCGATCGAGAACAGCGCGATCAGGCGCACATGCCCTCAGTCCTGGCCGGCCGCCGGGGCCGGCCGCTGGGTCAGGATCAGGACCTGCTCGAGTTCGCGGAAATCGACCGCCGGTTTGACCGTAACGTTGAGAAACAATCCGGGCCCTTCCTGCGACACCTGCGCGATCGTGCCGATCAGCAATCCGCCGGGGAAATTACCGTCCATCCCGGAGGTGACGATTGCGTCGCCGGGACGCACGTCCTCGGTGCGATCGACGTACTTCATGCTCATTCCGGCGTCGAGTTCGCCGGCCACGATGCCGCGGGCGCGGCTGCGCTGATCGAAAGCGTCGAGGCCGGAATTATGATCGTCGATCAACAGCACGCGCGAGGAATCGGGCCCCACCGCGATCAGCTTGCCGACCACACCGTCGGTCGAAATCACCGCCTGGTCGCGTTTGAGGCCGTCGTTGCGCCCCTGCGAGAGGATGACGGTATGGGAGGTTTCGCTGGGGTCCACGCCGATCACGCGCGCCGCGATCGCCGACATCCCGAGCGCTTCGCGCAGTTCCAGCAGGTTCGCCAAATGATGGTTTTCGACCTGCAGTTCGATGAACCGGGTATGCTCGGCCTGCAATTCGGCGACCTGCTGTTTGAGCTGGGCGTTTTCCTGGCGCACGTTGACCAGGTCCAGATAGTCGCGGAAGAAGCCTTTGGAGTCGTCGGCCAGGTCGGCGGCGGTATTCTGGAACGGACGCAGCGCCCAGAGCAGCGCGAGGCTTGGTTTTTCGGCGCGGGCGCCGGGCCGATTGCCGGTGAAGAAGATATTGATCGCGAGCAGCAACAGGGCGCCGCTGGTGAGCAACACGCGGTTACGCCACAGGAACGAATCTCTAAGCGTGCGCGCCATCGCGGTAGAGCGGGATTGGCCGCTACGGGCCGGCGTCAGCCTCCGCCTAATCGACGGTCACGTCGCGCAGCAGCGACAGTTCGTCGAGCACCTTGCCGGCTCCCATCACCACCGCGGTCAGGGGATCGTCGGCGACCGTCACCGGCAGTCCGGTCTCTTCGCGCAGCAGAACGTCGAGATTGCGCAGCAACGCGCCGCCGCCCGCCAGCACGATACCCTTTTCGACGATATCGGCGGCGAGTTCGGGCGGCGTGCGTTCGAGCGCGATCCGCACCGATTCGACCACCTGATGGACCGGCTCCATCAGCGCCTCGCGAATTTCCTCGTCGGTGATTTCGATAATCTTGGGGACGCCGGCCACCAGGTCGCGCCCCTTGATTTCCATGGTCTGGATTTCGCTGCCCGGATAGGCCGAGCCAATCGTAATCTTGATCAGTTCGGCGGTGCGCTCGCCGATCAGCAGG
>JAJXYM010000412.1 GCA_021780585.1 Deltaproteobacteria bacterium | reverse complement strand
TTTCATCCTGACTTTTGCCTTTTTCATGGTCTCCTCATGCAGCCGAAGAATCCAAATGTATTCGCCGCGGGATGCTGGAACGCCGCCCGACCGTTAACCAAGCCGACCGGCTTGAGCGAGGCGTCCACTTGAGCACGCGCGCCACCTGGATAACCCGCTCGCGACGAGATCCGGTTTCCCGGGATGCGCCCGCGGGACGATCGCGACCGCGCCGCCGGCGACATCTCACGCGGCGCCTCCGCGCTTGCGCGGACCGCGCCGGACGGATGCCGCAGCTCCCGCACCTGGCATAAGCCGTCGGCGCTTACGGAAGGCGGGCAGGCCCGACTCCGCTTCCGCCGGGCCTTCTTCGGAAATCGGCACGAATTCATCATGCGAGGTCTCGGTCGACTCCGCCATCTCCTCCGGAAGGTCCCATCGATGGGCAAACGGCTCGTCGATATTTCCTTTGCCCAGTCGCCGCAGATGATTGCGTTTTTCCTGGCAGTCCACGCAGTAGGCGGCGAACGGCACGACTTTCAGGCGAGCCAGCGGAACTTCCTCGCCGCATTGGGCGCAGACGCCGTAACGCCCCTGTTCCATCAGGTTGAAGGCGAAGTCGATGCGCCGCAGGCGATCCTCGGCCTGCTCGATCAGGCTCGCATGCGTTTCGACGTCGGCCAGCGCCCGCGCCGCGTCAAGCTCATCGCTGGGCGGGGGCGTCGCCTCCTCTTCCTGCGCGATGCGGTACTCGCGGACCCGCGCCAGCGCGAGATTTCGTTCGTGATTCAAAAGATCCCGCAGAATTTGTTCGCGCTCATCGGTTTGCAATTGTGTCGCCATGATGCCTCCGCGCTAAAGTGCGGTCGTCGCGGTCTGGACGCCTCTAACCCGCCAATTCCGCGGCGCCCGCTACGGCGCCCGCGAGGCTCCCGGCGCGCTTCGATTGGGCGCGCGGGCGGGTTCGTCCGCGCGTACCGGCTCGATTTCGGCGAACGCCCTGAGCACGTCCGAGCGTGAAATGATGCCGACGAGCTTTTTTCCGTCGACCACCGGCAGCGCGTCCACCTCGCACTCGAACAGCATCCGCGCCGTCTCCTGAAGCGAAGTGAGCGACGAGACGGAGATCAGGTCGCGAGTCATCAGCAGGCCGATCGCGGTGTCGTCGGTGGCGTCGCTCGAGGCGAGATCGTGCTCGGTCACGATTCCCGCGACTTTGCCGTCCTCGAGCACCGGCAGTGAACGCAGGCGATTTTCGACCATCGTCCGCCGCACGTGACCGACGGTCGCCTCGGGCGAGGTCGTGAGCGGAGCGGGCGTCATGTGCGTCCCGACCGCATCGGGGTCGCCACTGGCGCTCGGCCTCACGGTGACCACGGGGCAAATCGATTCGCGCACGACGCGCTCGGCGACCCCGCCCGGAAACGGCCGCGGACGTCCGCGGCTGCCATGGGTCGCGAGCACGACCAGATCGGCATTCAACTCTTCCTCGGCGCGGATGATTGCGATCGCCGGATCGCCGGTTCGGGTCACCAGCTCGTGGCTGAGCTGGCCGAGAATGTCGCGACACAGTGTGGCAAGCTTGTCCCTGGCCGCCCGCTCCGCGGCGACGCAGGCGTCAAGCTCGGCCGGCGTCAGCCGGAAGCCGGCGGGTGTGACGACGTGGAGGACGAAGAGCTTCGCGCCCGCCAGCCGCGCCAGCTCGGCGGCGGTCTCCAGCGCTTCGAGCGAGTTGCGGTCGAATTCGACCGGACTCAGGATCGTGCGAAAGGTTCGGGCCATAAATTGCCCCTTTTTTCCTCAGCCGATTTTCAGCCGCTGCGGCGGTTTGGACGACGCCGCCGGATCGGGCCGCGACGCGGCGGCGCTACGCGCGGGCGGAACGCCACCGCTAGCCCCCGCCCGCCAGCAAACTGACGACGCCGTCGACGCCAAAGACGAACCATGCGTCCATCGTGGCCATCTCGCTTTCAGCCTCATTGGCCGCCACCCCCGCGAGGGTCACCACGGCGTTGCGCGCGCTGACGCGGATCCGATCGGCGTTGATCAATGGGTCCTTTTCCAGCGCCAGTTTCACCGCCTCGGCGATCTCGTCGTCGCTGTCCTGCTGCTCGGGCGACACTTCGAGCCCGTTGATAACGTCACGAACGCCGGGAACCCACCACGCCAGCACTCCCGCCAGCCGTTTATGCGAAAGGCTGCCCACCTGGCCATTGAGCGTCACGACGCCATCGGCGACGGTTATTTCGATCGAACATGACGGACGAAGCGCGGCTTCCCGGAACGGTTCGGATGGACCGCCGCCGGGGGCGCTGATCGCGCAATACGCGAGGCCGGCCTCCTGCAGCAGCGCGTCACGGACGTGGTCGCGGATTTCACCGTCGGCCATCCGCCGCGACGGCGCGATCCGAAGGCGATCGATAATTCCGCTGACGCCGGCGACCGCGGCCGCATGTTCAAGCGCCAGTTTCTTCGCCGCGATATTCGCGAGCTCGCCCTCGAGAATGACCGCGCCGTCCGGTCCGAGATCGATCTTCAGGGGATGCCGATGCAATCCGACGCGCGCATCGTGCTCGAGCGCCGCCTCAATTTGCTTGACGATATCCGGTCGTCTGTCCACGTTGATTCCCGCTGCTCCGACCCGATGCGCGGGCCGCGCTCCTTACGCCCGCGGCGCCCTACCGTTCAGCCCCGCGCCTGCGCCATCGCGCGCCCGCTAACTCTTGAGTCCCTGCGCCAACGTCAGGAAGCGGTCCCATGGGGTAGCGACCCAGGTCTCGGTCGTGGCGTGGCCGAACGAACGCACCAGCAGGGCGACTTTCGTGGCCGCGTCGGCGTCGGGCGCTTCGAAGACGTCGAGGTAATCGCATGGGCCGAGCACCGCGTAATTCGACCTCCACTTGACGTCGGGACACTCCCGGCGAATCCGCTCCTCGACCTTGTTGTTCAGTTCCGCGACCCCTCCGGGGCGGCTCAACGCCTCGGGCGAAAGCTTGGTCAGCATGATGTAAATGCCCATCTTGAATCCTCCCGTCGCGTGATCGCTCGCCCGTGACCAAGGCCGTTCACGGCCCCGGTCGCGCGCGTCTATGCCGCCGCCTCGATCACGCGATGGCGTGGAGCGCAAACCGCGGCCATCACCCGCGCGATTTCGGCGTCGGTCACCTCCCGGGCTTTTTTCGCCTCGGCTTCGCGCTCGCCCTCGCGCGCGATGTCGTTCAGCGAAAGGATGCCCACCGGACGGCCCTGCGCATCGACGACGGGCAGGCGATGCACCTGTTTCTCCCGCATCAGCCGCTCAGCCGCCGCGATCTCGTCGTCCGGCGCGCAGGTGAACAATTCTCGCGACATCGCGCTGGTCACGAGCGCGGCCGACAACGGCAGATTCTGCAGATAGGCGGCCATGCAAATGTCGCGATCCGTGAGCATGCCGATCGCCCGTCCGTCGTTGTCCACCACCGGGACACAGCCGATGTCGTTGTCCCACATGGTCTGCGCGGCGGTCTTCAGCGTTTCGAAGGTGGCGGAACATTTCACCGGGCCTGACATCAGATCTTTTACTTTCATGATGCGCTCCCTACTTCTTTTCGATCGCGACCTTTTTCTCCGCCTCGACTTCGAGGGGAATCTTTTTGGCCTGGATCTTCTCGGGCAGCGGGATGATGACCTCGACCACGCCGTTTTTGAAGCTGGCTTTGACCTTGTCGGCCGTTACTCCATCGGGCAGAGTCAGGCTCCGCTCGAAGGCGCCATAGACGACCTCCCGGCGCATATAGTCCTCTTTTTTGACCTCTTTCTCGCGGGTGCGTTCGCCCTTGATCGTCAGCGTGTCGTGCATCACGCTGATTTCGATATCCTTGGGGTCGAGTCCCGGCACGTCGGCGCGCACCACCAGGTTGCCCTCCTTGACGTAGCTCTCGACGGGTGGAGTAATTTCCTCCTCCTCAAAGAAGCGGGGCAGGCGCGACTCCCAGTTCCGCATCATTCGTTCCATCTCCCTGAACGGTTTCCACGGTAAAAGCTCTGCCATTGCATTGTCCCCTTTCGTGTTGGGTGTTCCGTAATGAATTCGTTCAGCCGAGTTTGGACGCAAACAGCGCGCCACTGGCCGCGAAACTTTTCGGCTGCCTGGCCAAGCGCGATCCGCGCCGAGCGGCGTTTTGGTGGGTCGGGTTCGCCGGCGGAGGTCGGGGCTCAGGAATCGCGACGCCCCACGTTCAGCTCACGCGCATCTGGCGCTTCGCTATTCGTGATCGTAGCGCCGTCGCGATTGGGTTGCCACGAAAACGATCGTCCGCCGCTCTCGCGCAAGCTCGCTCGGCCGGCGCGGCGGGGGCCGAACATAATCGTTGACGACGCTTGCGCGCGGGGCGAATCTGATTGGTGAGCCGTCGGATTGGATGGCTTTTGCTGGTCGAAGAATCACACAGCGAATAACGCGGGAGCGGACATATGGACGAGGGCAATTTTTTGCACGATGTCGAACTGTCGCTTGGCGTGTCGCGGGACAAGGCGCATCAGATAACCGCCGCGGTGTTCCACGAACTTCACGATCGGCTGACCGTCAAGGAGGCGAATGACCTTGCCGCGCAATTGCCGGGCGAACTCAAGGTGATGTGGCATGGGTATGATTCGCCGGGACGCGAAGTCAGCCGCACCCACAAGGCGCAATTTATCCGCAGGGTCGCCGAGGAGGCGGAAATTTCCGAGATCGACGCCCGACACGCGATTGTCTCGGTTTTTCGCGAACTCCAGAAGTTGCTCCATAGCCCCACCGGTCAGGAAGGCGAGGCGTGGCACATCCTGAGCCAGTTGCCCAAGGATCTGAAGAAGTTGTGGACTGGCGCGGCGCCCTCCCGATAACCGGAACGCGCCTGCGCGCCACGCCGCGAACCGACCGGCTTCGCCGCTCTCGCATCGGAGCCAGCGGCCGACCGCCGGCCGGACGCGAAGCACTTCTGGAAGCCGCCACGAGACGCGATCATGGCGGCCGGAAGATCGAGAGAGACAGCCCATGAAAAATGAACACACGCTGGAGGAGAGCAGGTGCGAGACGGTGCGCAGGTTCCTCGAGCAGGAACGCGAAAAGTTGCGGCTGCGGGTCCGCCGGCTGCGCGCCGAGCAGGAAGAGGACGTGACCGCGCCGCCGGCGGACGAACTCGACGCGGCGCGTTCGCTCGCCGAGGTCGAAACTCACGCCGGAATGATCGAGCAGCACGAGTCGCGGCTTAAAAGCGTCGAGTACGCGCTCGAACGGCTGAGCGGCGGCGACTACGGAATCTGCGTCGATTGCGGCGACGAAATTCCGTTCGAGCGGCTGCGCGTTATCCCCGCCGCGACGCGCTGCGTCGATTGCCAGCGTTCGCGCAACATGCGCGGCGAGGGCGCTCTGGAGCACGACTTCGCCCAGCGCTGGGACGTTCCCGAGGAAGTCGACGAAACCCTCGAAGGGCAGGACGAGATGAAGGGGCCCGAGGAGGAGATAATCGTCCACGCCGACAGCGATCGCGGGCCGGAGGAGGGCGAATTCGAGCAGCTCCCGCCGGTCCCGACGGCGCGCCGGCGCGGCCGCGTCAAAAAGAAAATGTAGGTCGTCCGCGTAACCGGCGATCGCGCCTCGCCGAGACGGCGCCGGCATAGCAATTGGAGTACATTGCGACCGCGAGAAATGCGCATTTGCTTAATCCCGCGATTGTGTATACTGACGCGCAGCGAGGACGATCAATGGACGCCGGCAACGACAGGTTCATTCCGGAATTCGGGGTGCGTGTTTTTCTGGTTGAAGATAATCCCGAGCACGCTTTTATCGCCGTTACCGTCATTCGCCAACTGCTCGGCGAAGCCAGCGAAGTGATCGTCGCCGAAAACGCCGACGAGGCCGTCGGACTGATCGGGCAATTTACCGAAAACGACCGTCCCGACCTGATGCTGGTGGATCTGCGCCTGCCCGACAACGGCGGCTTCTCGGTGCTGAGCGCGGCGCGCTCGTCCGAGTCCTGCGCGCAGGTGCCGACCTTCGTTATTACCAGTTCGCTTTACGATCAGGATATTGCGCAAAGCTATGAACTGGGCGCCTCGGCCGTGCTATGCAAGCCGTTGTCGCGCGCGAGCCTGCGCGAGGAGCTGATCCGAATCGGCAAGCTGCCGCCGACCGGATCGGCCGGCACCACCAATACTCACTGAGCGCTCCCGCCCGCCGCGCCGTCATCCGCGCGGCCAGGCGTGGTTCCACGGCCGCGCCCGCTCGTAGGCGTACGCCGCCTTCATCACGAGGTCGTCGCGATAACGCTCGGCGACGATCTGCAATCCCGCCGGCAGGCCGTTCGCGCCGAAGCCCGCCCGCACGGTGGCCGCCGGATGGCCGCTGAAGTTGAACGGATAGGTGAAGGTCAGCGCCTGCATCACGTCCGCGATTTCGCGCCCGCCGATAATCTTCGGCGGCGGACCGTTGGCGGCGAACGCCTCGGTCGGCACGGTCGGCGTGAGCAGCAGGTCGAAGCGCGCGAAAATCCCGCGCATCCATTCGTTGAATTGCGCGCGCACGCGAAAGGCCTGGCCGTAATCGCGCGCCGTGATCCGCGCCGCGGCCTTGACGCTGGCGATAAACGCCCGCCCGAATTTTTCCTCCTGTCCCGCAAAGGCTTCGCCCAGGTCGGCGAGCGACTGGAACGACCCGATCGTCCGCCAGGCGTGACAGGTTTCGAGCACCGGTTCGTCGATTACGGTCAGCTCATGCCCCAACTCGCGGAAAGCCTGGGCGGCTTTGGCGGCGGCGTCGCGCACGTCCGGCTCGATCGGCCGGCCGAAATCCGGATGGAACGCGACGCGCAGCCGCTTGGGCAATTGCTCCAGCGTCGCGGCGAAAGAAGTTCCCGGACGAGGCAACGACGATGGATCCGCCGGATCGTAGCCGGCGGTCGCGTCGAGATAGAGCGCGGCGTCACGCACCGTGCGCGTAATTGGCCCGACCACGGCGAAGTCGACCCATTGCTGCATCCCGAGCCGCGCGCCCAGCGGAATCAGCCCCTGCGTGGTCTTGATGCCGAAGGCGCCGACGTAGCACGCCGGAATCCGGATCGAGCCGCCCCAATCCGACGCCGTCGCCAGCGGCGTCATTCCGCTCGCGATCGCCGCCGCGCTGCCGCCCGACGAACCGCCCGGCGTGCGCTCGTGGTTCCACGGATTGCGCGTCACGCCGTAAAGCAGATTGCGCGTGAACGCCATATGGCCGAACTCGGGCGTATTCGTCTTGCCGACGGCGATCGCGCCGGCCGCCTTGAGCCGCGCGACTTCGATCGAATCGCGCGCGGCGAGATTGTCCTTGAACGGCACGGAGCCGTAAGTCGTCGCCATCCCGGCGACGTCGGCCAGGTCCTTGACGCCGAACGGCAGGCCGGCCAGCGGTCCGGGGTCGGCGCCGCGCGCGATTCGCTCGTCGAGCGCGCGCGCTTCGGCCAGCGCCTGATCCGATCGCATCGCGCAAAAAGCGTTGAGCTTCGGATTGAGCGCCGCGATCCGATCCAGCGTCGCGGTCATCAGCTCGCTCGGCTTGAGCTCGCGCCGCCGAATCAGGTCCGCCAGCTCATACGCCGCCATCCAATGCAGTTCCGCCATCGCGCGACCCTCCGGGCGCGGCGGGATCGGCCGCGCGTCATTCTGATTACTCCGGCGGCGGGGATTTTCAAGCGGTTCGCGGCCGCCGTGAGGAATCGCGCGCATTGAGCGCGCTTGAGCGGATCGCGGCGCGCGGTTCCGCTTTTCTGTCGCGGTCGGGCGCGACGCGGTCATTCATAGGTTTGGACCCTCGGGTCAAGCCCGAGGGTGACGGTCAGGAAGAACGAGGGTGACGGTCAGGAAGAACGAGGGTGACGGACAGGAAGAACGAACGACGAGCGCGCTTGAGCGGATCGCGGCGGCCGTGACGAACCGCGGAGATGCGGCGAGGTTGAGCGGATCGCGGCGACCGTGCTAGACGGCAATTTCCACATCCGCCGAGGAGGATTCGCGCGATGAACGATCCGGCCAGTCCCGCAACGATGGATTCCGCGATCAAGGCCGACGCCTTCCATCAGACTCTGGCGAAAATGGCCGCCGGCGAGAAGCTCGATCCGGAACTATGGAATCGCTTCGTCGCGGCGCAGAACGACGGTTTGCGCACCGGGCCGGCGGTCGGTTCGCGCGTGCCGGATTTTGCGCTGCCGGATCAGGATGGCCGGACGCGCTCGCTGGCCGATTTGACCGGCCCGAACGGCCTGTTGCTGGTCTTCACGCGCAGCGCCGATTGGTGACCCTATTGCCGTTCTCAGCTCGTCGAGCTGAATCGATCGGTCGCCGCGCTCGCGGAAAAGGGCGTCAATATCGCGGAAATCAGCTATGATTCCGAAGCCGTGATACATAATTTTGCCGCCGCCTATAACATCCGCTATCCGATGCTCTCGGACCGCAACAGCGCCGTGATCGAGAAGTTCGAGATTCTGAATTCGAACGTGCCGAAAGACGTGCGCTTTTACGGTATCCCGTTTCCCGGCCAGTATCTGCTTGCGGCCGACGGCACGGTGCGGGCGAAACTGTTTCTCGACGACTACCAGGAGCGGCCGACCGCGTCGGCGGTGCTGGTCGCCGATTTGGGCGGAGCGCCCGCCGGCGCGCCGGTCGCGATCGGCGCGGACGACGTCCAGGCGCAAATCGCGCTTTCGGCGGCGACCGCCCAGAGCGGTCAGCAGCTTGCGCTCGCGCTCGACGTGGCGATCGCGCCCGGATGGCATATTTACGGCGAGCCGCTGCCCGACGGCGAAGGGCTGACGCCGACCTCGGTCGTGCTCGACGGCGATCTGGTCGCGGCGCAAAAAATCACGATGCCGAAGCCGACGCCGCTGCATTTCGCCGCGCTCGACGAAACCTATCCGGTCTACGAGGGGAAGCTGCACGCGACCGGGACGGTCAAGCTCAAGCAGCAGCTTAAGCCGGGCGACTACAAAATTGGCGGCGTCTTCAACTTTCAGGAATGCAACGATTCGATCTGCAAGATGCCGCGGGCGGTGCGGTTCGAGCTGCCGATCAAGATCGAACCGATGGTTCCGGCGGCGCCAAAAACCTGACGCGGCGGGCGCGGATTTCCTTGCGCGAGATGATACGGCTCGTTGAGTGAGTATTTGACCAATTGTAATTTGACGCCCGAATGATAACTCGGTTGGAGTGATCGATCGGATAAAGATTCTCAATCAGCAGGGATTCTTCGCTTCGCTCAGAATGACAGTTGCGGCGTTGGTTTGGTAATTCCCAACGCTCCGATCTATCATTCTGAACATTCAACCTCTGTCATTCTGACCGTTCAATTTTGTCATTCTGAGCAAAGCGAAGAATCCCTGTTGCGCACGTCGCCCAAGCGAAGAATTTCGCGGCCAGCCGATCCGGACTGGCGATATTCGTTCGACGCCGCGATAGTCGTCACGCGCAAGTCGGCGGACGGCGGGAGGACCACGGCGCGGCGGATTCGAGTTGCGCCGCCAGGCGAAGCAGCAAATCCTCGCGCCCGTACGGCGCGACGAACTGAACTCCGATCGGCAGTCCC
>JAJXYM010000339.1 GCA_021780585.1 Deltaproteobacteria bacterium | reverse complement strand
TGTGGCGTCGTGATATGCACTACCGCTCCGTTCGCGCAAACCCGGTGAATCTCATTCATCGTTGCGACCAGGTCCGAGCAGTGCTCGATAACGTCGTAGGCGTGGACCTCGCTGAAGCGATTTTCCGGAAACGGCCACGGCAGATCATCGAGATCGTGAACAACGTCGGGATTAACATTGGCCACGCGGTCGAGATTGATTGCGTTGTCGATGCGCTTACGCCCGCATCCAAGATTGAGCGCCGCGCGCATACTATTGAGCGTCAGGCTTCGGCCGCAGCATTTTTGCGATGCGCTTAAGGTTCTGGCGACGGGGGAGCCGCGCAAGATGCGCCGCTTGAAATGGATAGAGAGGATTGTATCGAAGGGTTTTCAGCCAGCATCGCAAGGCCGCGCCGCGGCGCTGCCTGTCCATCTCACTTAGCGCTTTGGCGGCGTATGCGTTTGCATAAGAGCGGCGGACCTCGGCTATCAATCGATCAGAACTATGACCGTATCGCTGTCGCAATGTCCGAATGAAATGGTCCGGGTTCCATTTGTCAGGTCCGACTTCGGGATCGTTCACCCGGAAGGTTGCCAGCGAGTTCGGAATGAACTCGAATTCGCCGTGCTCGCGCGCGCCCATGAAAAAATAAATGTCCTCGAAACCGGGAAGGTCGACGCGAAAGCCGCCGCACGACTTCCAGAGATCCTTTCGCATTGCGACCGTCGTGGGCGAGATAGGCCACCAGTGAGACAGCATTTCGTCCATTGTCGGTGGATGCGCCAGATGAGCCGGGACGGTCGAGCGATCCACTACGTTTCCGGCGTGGTCAACCCTCTCATAATCCGAAAACGCCAGAACCGCCTCCGGGTTGTTTCGCAGCGCATCGACCGTGGTTGCAAGACGGCCCGGCAGCCATGCGTCATCGGCGTCGAGTAGTGCGATATATTCGCCGCTCGCGATGGTAATTCCCGCATTCCGCGCGCGCCCCGCCCCTCCGTTCGTTCCGTTAATCACAGTGATCTGTTGCCCGTATTCGGCTAAAACATCGGCGGTTCCGTCGGTCGAGCCGTCGTTAACGACGATGATCTCCTGACCGGCGAAATCCTGCGCCAGCGCGCTGTCGATCGCTGCGCGGATCGTCGTTTGGCTGTTGTAGGCAGGAATGACGGTTGATACGACCAGTGACATTTGGATGAGAGGCCTTTTACTAGGCGGATTTTAATTCGAGGGTTTCCAGCCGACCAGACGACCGAGGTTGCGCATTCGAAACAACCTACCCGCGAGGCCACGTTCAAAGAGCAGTGTGGGTCGGATACGGAGGCTGCGCCCGGCTGACCGAAGCGCACCTGCGAGGTCGCCGGAATCGAGCTGAATGAGCGCCTTTTGGAGCAGGCTATGTGCCGAGTGCCTGTTGACCACGGCGACCATTGTTTCGGCTGGATGGCCGTACCGTTTACGGATCATGTGAATGAACGCCTTGCGACCAGATTCGTATTTATCGGCGCGTTCCGCGAACGGCGTCTGGCGGTAGATCACGAGCGGCTCGGGAACATAAGCAAATTCGCCACGTTCGCGCAACGCTAGCCAGAGCGCCAAATCCTCGAATCCGCAACGCGGAACGTCAAGCGTGGACGCGAATCCGCCGCAACGTTCAAAAGCGCTCCGGCGGACGACTATCGTGCTCGTTAGGATTTCGGCTCCTCGGAATAAATCGTTGAGAGCGTGAGGGCCGCCGCACCTTGCCGGTTCAGTCCGTCTACAATGAGCTAATTCCGCAATATAATCGGAATAAGCGAGAACTGCATGGGGATTCATATCCAGCGCGGCCGTCACTTTGGCGAGTTTTTGCGGCTCCCACAGGTCGTCGCAATCGAGGAATGCGAGATATTCCGACTTAGAAAGCGCCGCACCACGGTCACGCGACCTTGCGGCGCCCCCATTAGGCCCCATAACGACGCGAATCCGGTCACCATACCCCGCCAGCACTTCAGCCGTGCTATCGGTCGAACCGTCGTTGACGACGATGATCTCCTGGCCCGCGAAATCCTGCGCCAACGCGCTGTCAATTGCGCGCGCAATTGTATCTTCGCCGTTGTAAACCGGAATTATCGTTGAAGCCTTAATCATTCAGATTTTGATATATTATATTGCAAAGTACGACGGAATCTCCGTCGTATCAGGGCCGAACCGCCGGCTCGCAATTAGAGCCTGCAGGTTCTAGTGTGGTAACCTAACCAGTCGGGAAACGACAGTTCGCGCGCGCTTCAGGTTTCGTAGCCGTATCAGTTTGCGAATGCCGACCTGGCGGATGAAGCACACCGGAGCGAATCGGAGAAGCCGCCATATGCCGCGCAACGCATTCTTCGAGTCTCCCGCTTCAATACGATCGATTACGTATTTAACTATAGAATCAACAAAACCGTGGCGTTTGCCGGTGACGGCGGCTGTCGCGGCGGCGCCGTATCTCTCGGTTACGAGCCTTTCAAAATTGTGGAATCCGCGGGAATATTTCATCCCTATTTCCAGGAAAGAATGGCTCGAGTATGCCACAAGTGGTTTCGCGGTCGTGCAAAAACGACCGCGCTCAGCGAGCAACATGCAAAAATAGATATCTTCGCACGAACAATAATTTAACTTCTCGGAGAACCCGCCACAGTCGAGCGCAGCCGACTTTCTAACTACCGTCGTGCTCGGCAGGATTGAATATTCACCGTCGAGGAGTTCTTTCAGACCCGGGGGTTTAATCAACACCCGGGGCGGCAGGGCGACGCCGTTTTCGATGGGAATGAAACCAGAATAGCAGAGCACCGAACTGGAATCGGAATCAAGTTCCGCCACGCAACTTGAAATATGGCCTTGGAGCCAGTAATCATCGGCGTCAAGGAACGCAATATATTCTCCGCGCGCACAGGCGATTCCAGAGTTGCGTGCGAGCGAAGTTCCGCGATTCGATTGATGGATAATCCTGATTTTGTCGCCGTAACGTTCGAGGACCCCCTTGGTGTTATCGGTCGAGCCGTCGTTGACGACGATGATCTCCTGGCCCGCGAAATCTTGCGCCAGCGCGCTGTCAATCGCGCGCGCAATCGTATATTCGCCGTTGTAAACCGGAATGATGGTCGAAACCCGAATCGGCGTCTGTTCGTTCATGCGTCGTGGATACTCCATTCGGCTTCGCAAAAAATCGCGCCGACATTTGGCGGCGGCAAGCGGCCGGTGCCGGTCAGATCGGCCGGCAGTACTTCGACGCCGATCGCGTCGTAAACCACATCGAAATCGCCGCGCGCGTCGCCCAGCCAAAGATCGATAGAATAGTTGCCAGGAATCAGCATCAGCCGCTCGATCCGGCAGACAATGGTCGCTTCCGCGCGCGGCTCGCAATCGGCAAGCTGCGCGCAGAATCGATCGCTGACGGAAAAGACCGGCGCGCCGTATCCGGTCTTGATCACCGCGCCGAGGACTGGCTGGAACGGGCGCGATGCGCGATAGGAGACGCGAATCTCCAGCGGGTCGCCGATTCGTATTGCGCCGGCTGCGGCGCCCGCGCCGTTCGCCAGCTCGACCCGCGTCATTGTCGGCGTGTCGCCCGGACGGCGTCCCGGATGCGCCGTCAGATCGGCCAAACCCGCGCCCGGGACGGCGCATTGTGCGATATTGCGTAAGATTACACTTGTCGGGTCGCCGTTCGCGACCAGCGCGCCGTCGCTAAACATGATGCAGCGCGTGCACAGCGCCTCGATCGCCGCCATGTTATGGCTGATGAAGAGCACGGTGCGCCCGCCGCGTGCGACCTCGCCCATCTTGCCGAGGCATTTTTTCTGAAACGCAACGTCGCCGACCGCCAGCACTTCGTCGACCAGCAGGATTTCGGGCTCCAGATGCGCGGCGACGGCGAACGCCAGCCGCACGTACATCCCGCTCGAGTAACGCTTGACGGGAGTGTCGATGAAATCGTCGATTTCGGCGAAGGCGACGATCTGATCGAACTTGCGCATGATCTCCGCCCGCCGCATCCCCATGATCGCGCCGCTCAGCAAGATGTTCTCGCGCCCGCTCAGCTCCTGATGGAAGCCGGTGCCGACTTCGAGCAGGCTGCCGACCCGGCCGTACAGCTCGACCCGCCCGGCGGTCGGTTCGGTGATGCGCGAGAGGATTTTGAGCAGGGTCGATTTGCCCGCGCCGTTGCGGCCGATCACGCCCAGCACTTCGCCGGGAGCGACCTCGAAGCTTACGTCCCGGAGCGCCCAGACGTGCGCCGCGCCGTCAGCGTCGGCGCGGCCGTTGGCGCGGCCGAGCGCGCGCAGTCCCCGGATCGGCGCCGTGAAGGCGTTGACCAGCATCTCGCGCATCGTCACGAAATGCTCGCGCCGGCCGATCGCGTAGCGCTTGCCGAGATTCTCGACGCGGATTATCGGCTGCATGGCCACGCGCGGGAATTGGCGTTTCGTTCAAGACCGGTAATCGGCCGCTTTGGCGTTGCGATCATCGCAGTATCGCTACCATCGAGTAGCAAAATTTCTCTTTCAGCGCCGCCGGCAGCCGCTGACAGAGCTTTTCCATCGCGTAGCATGCCGACGCCGCAAGCTTGCCGCGCATCATGGAGAATCCGCAGTGGCCGGTGATAAACGGCGTGGCGAACAGTTCGAGGCGCTCGACCTCAAGCCCGGCCCGGGACGCGAGATCGCAAAGCTCGGCGGGGGTGATCAGGAACAGATGCCCGTCGGCGTCCGGTCGGAATTGCCGCGACTCGAGCGCCTGCTCGTCCGTGATTTCCGCATATGTCGGCAGCGGATTGCGAAAATATGCTCCGTTCGGAGTGGTCAGGAATATCCGGCCGCCGTTTTCCAGAAAACCTTTGAGGTGGCGCAGGAAATCGAGCGGATGTGCGACGTGCTCGATAATTTCGCCAGCGACGACCAGATCGAAACGGCCGGTTTGGGAGGGATCGAGATCGAAGCAGTTTCCCGGCAGCAGCTTGATTTCGGAGCCGTTTTCGAAAGCCCCAAGCGCCTCGCTCAGTTCATCCGCACGCAGATCGTTGGCCCATGCGGAGACGCCCCTCTCGGCCAGGCAGGCGCTCAGCGCGGCATCGCCCGCCGCGACTTCGAGCGCGCGCCTGGGGTTGAGCGATATCGCATGCTCGAGCGTCGTCAGCACTCTCATCCGCCCGAACGCCGCATAGGAGGGCGGCCAGCCGCGGCCAAAATTCCATCCATACGAATCGCTGCCGCGAGTCGCCTGAGTGAGCGGTCGGACCACCGAAAGGCCGGACCGGCAGGCGTCTCGAAACAGCGTGTAATCGGGTATGCGCGCTATATCCAGATGCGCCATGTCAGACGATATCGGCGAATTCCCGCTCCATCCGCCGGAACGCCCATCCGGCGCAGGTCAGGACCGCCAGCGTGATCGCGCACGAGATCGCGAGTCCATTCCAGTCGAAGACGCGGCCGAAGACCGCCGCGCGGAACGCCTGGATAATCCCGCTCAGGGGATTGAGCGCGAGCAGCCAGCGCCAGCGCGCCGGGATGAAATTGAGCGGATAGATAACCGGCGTCAGGTACATCCAGATTTGCATCATGAAGGGCAGGGCGTATCGCACGTCGCGGTACTTGACGTTGAGCGCCGACATCCACATCCCGACGCCGAGCGCGAACAACGCCGTCAGCGCCATCAGCGGCGCGATCAGCAGCAGCCCGGCGCCGTAATGAATTCCGTAATGGAACGCCATCAGGAACATGATCGCGGCGGAAATCGCGAAATCGACCAGGCCGGCGCATACGGCGGCGCCCGGAATCACCAGCCGCGGAAAATAGACCTTGGTGATCAGCGCGGCGTTGCCCACGAGACTGTTGCTGGCGCTGATCACCGCCTGATTGAAATAGGTCCACGGCAGCAATCCGGCGAAAACGAAGATCGGATACGGCTCGCCGTCCGACGGCACGTGGGCGAGGCGGCCGAAAATAATCGCGAACACCGCCATCGTCAGCAGCGGCTGCAGCACCGCCCAGATAACGCCGAGCAAGGTCTGTTTGTAGCGCACCTTGAGGTCGCGCCAGACCAGGAAATAGAGGAGGTCGCGATGCGCCCACAGGTCGCCGAGTTCGAATCCGAGCCGGCGGCGTCCGCTCTCGATCACGAGCGCGAGGCGCGGGCCCGCGCCGGCTTCGACGGTGTGCGATTTCGTCCGCGGCGTGGCGCGGTCGCTGGTCGGGGCGCGGTCGGGCGCGGTCGATGGTTGTTCCATGTTCAATCTGAAGGCGCGCTTCAGGGCGCCGCCGCTTGATCGAGTCCGTTCGCCGCGTCCGACCCGGCCGATCCTTCGGCGGGCGCGCCGGCCTCCACGGCCGCGACAAAAGCCGCCGCCATCTCGCGCCAGGTGTAGGCGCGCAGCCGGGCGGCGACCGGCGCCAGCCGACTCGCGACCGCGTCGCGAGTCATGAGCCAGCGGCCGATTCGCGCCGCCAGATCGCGCGCGTCCTCCGGGTCCGGCAGCAGCAGATCGTCCAGCTCGGCCGGATAGCGCTCGGCGACGCCGGCCGCGCGGCTGACGATCGCCGGCACGCCGCGGCATAGCGCCTCATGCACGTTCAGGCCGTACGATTCGTAACGCGCGGGACTAACCAGCAGATCGGAGGCGTCGAGCAACTCGGCGACCCGCCGGGTAAAGCCAAAAATTCGCACCCGCGCGCCCAGTCCCGACCGCGCGATCGTCTCGCGCCAGCCTGCGAGGCCGCGTCCGCCGCCCGCGACGACCAGGGTCGCGTCCCACGACGGATCGCGCGCGAGCTCGCGCCATGCCGCCCACAAGGTGTCGAAGCCCTTGCGCTGATCATGGCCGAAGGCGCCGACGAAGGCGACCACCGGCGCCGCGGCGGGAAGCTCCAGCGCGGCGCGTGCGGCGGCGCGCCGCGCTGGCGTGACCGCCCGCCAATCCGGATCGCAGCCGAGATAGACCGTGCGGACGCGGGCGGGCGCGACGCCGGCGCATTCGATCAAATCGCGGCGCGTGCGCGCGGAATTCGCGATCAGAACCCGTGCGCGCGGCAGCAATTCGCGTTCCCGCGCGGCGTCGCTGGCGCGCCCGAAGCTGTCCTTGAGCCGGAACCAGAGCGGCGCCGTGCGCGGCGTTACGCGCCAGGCGCGATGCACGAAATGGATCCAGTTGATATCGGGCCACGCGCAATTGACGCCGTTCGTCACCACACGGGCGTCCGGAGCCGCGGCGACCACGCGCGCGGCGACCGCGCGTCCCAGCCGCGCGAGACGCCGCCGCGCGAGAAAGAACGATTGCGCCGGCCGCTCGGCCAGATGGACCCGCACGCCCGGCTGCGAGGCGAATTCCTCATCCACGCGATAGCTTACCAGATGCAGCGGGACGCCCGACTGCGCGAGGTGGCGCGCCAGTTCCGCGTTCGCTCGATCCATCCCGCCGTCGCGATGGAATCCGCCGCAGACGATTACCCATGGGGCGGCCGCGGCCATGATTGCGGAAGTTGAATTCATGCGCCCCGGCTCATCGCCGCCGGTCCCGCGGCCGCGTCCGGACGGCGCGCGGCGCGCGCCGCGCCGACCAGATTCGGCACGGCGATCCATCCCGCATAGAAGAGCAGCAGCGCCGTGCCCGGAATCGACGTGAGCAGCCCCGTGCCGGTCTGCGCGCCGACCAGCGAGAAACCCAGGCCCACGCGCGCGAGCCATTTGCCCAGGCTCCACGGATCGCGTTCGGTCGCCAGCGGCCGCGACAGCGTCCAGATGATGAACGCGAGCCACAGCGCGAGGCCCGGCACCCCCTGCTCGAGCATCAGGCGGCCGTATTCGTTTTCGATCATGACCGGATTGCGCAGCAGCGGCTGCAGGAAATAGGGGATGCTGGTGCCGCCGCCGCCGAGGCCGTTGCCCAGGGGATAATCGATCGCGAGCTCGAAGATGTTTTCATTGACGCTGTGGCTGATGCGCGTTTTGACGTATTGCGTATCCTCCAGTGAAACGAACCGCCGCATCCGCGGCGACACGACCACCAGCATGCTGACCACCGCGATCAGCGCAATCCATCCGAACCACGGAAAGTTGCGCGCCCGGCCCGAAAAGGTCGTGGCCAGCGCGAGCACGAACAGCAACACCGCCGTGCTGCGCGACGCCGACAAAAACACGCATACCGCCGAGGCGCCGATCGCCGCGAGCAGCAACAGTCGCGTCCGCGAGCCGCGCCGCTCCTGCACCATCGCGCCCAGCAGCAGCGGCACGACCATGGCCATCTGTCCGCCGAAAGACGCCGCCTGCACGAACGTGCCGGGCAACCGGTAGGTCGCGGTCGAGCCGACGATCACGTCGGTGCTTCGGTAGATCAGCTCCGTGACCTCGTTGCGCGGATAAAAAAACGGCACGCCCAAATGAATTTCCCCGATTGCGAAACCCAGCTCGATCAGCGACAGCACGCCGAGACCGACCGCGATCCGCCGCGCGCCCGCGCCGTCAACCATCGCGCCCACGGCGATATAAGGCAGGAAGAACACCTGCCCGCGCCATCCGACCAACTCGATCAGCGGATTCTGCAGCGGCACGAGCAGCATGAAGGTGGGCCACGCGAACAGCGCCACCAGCCACGGCATCACGCGGCCGAGCTTGAAACGTTCGGCCGGAGTAATCCGCCGCGTGAGCACGGCGAGCAGGAAGCCGACCGAGCCGGCGTCAAAGATGAAATGCGACGCGGCGACGGGAAGGTTGGCCCGCACGATGCCATAGAAATAGCCGACCGCCGAAGTCGCGATCACGCCGGCGGCGATCGAGCGCCGTCCGGCCAGAAAACAGGCGATCAACGCCAGAATGCAAAGCGCGACCGCCGTCATCGCGAGGCGCCCTGCCGCGCGCGTCCGGCGATTTGCCGCCGCGCGATTTTCAGCGGTATGCCCATACCATCCCGACCCGCAAAATTCCAAGCCCCCCGATCGCTTCCCGCGTTTCGCCCGGCTGTGCGATTACTTCCCAGCGCAATTGCCGTAGCCGCTCGATCACTTCACGATCGGCCTCGGGATGCGCCCGCGTGGCGTGCCATTCCATCACCAGCGCGCCGGCGTCGAGCGCGGCGAAACGCGGGTCCATCAGCAGGTCGTATTCGGCGCCCTCGCAATCGATTTTCAGCAAATCGATACGATCGCCATTCATGGCGGCGAAGAAGTCCACCACCGGCGCCTTGACCGTCGCCAATTCACGCGCCGCGCCGACCCGTTCGTTCACGCCGATCGCGGTCGAGCATACGCCCGCGCTAATCAGTTCGCATGAACCGGGCGCGACGCCAACGGCGGCGGGATATACGGTCGCGCGGGCGTCAAGACGATTCAGCGCGACCGTGCGGCGCAGCGGCGCGAGATGCGCGGGGTGCGGCTCGAAGGCGTCGATGCGGGCGCGGGGATAATTCACGCTCCAAAAGGCCACGCTGAAGCCGGCATTGGCGCCGACGTCGACGATCCGCCGGATCGCGCCGGGATCGAGCGGCCGCGGCGAGCGATAGGTTCCCGAGATAAAAATTGGCGATTATGCCAGACTTGACGACGGTTCATTGATGCGTTATGTTTGAGTCATGGACAGCACGGTTATAGCGGGCGAGCCGAAAATCACGCGACAGATG
>JAJXYM010000329.1 GCA_021780585.1 Deltaproteobacteria bacterium | reverse complement strand
GACCCGCCGGCGGCGCCATCCGATGCGTCCGGTGGCGTCGCGTCCGGCGGCGCGGAATCCGACCCGTCGGCCTGGTTTCCGCGCCGGCCGAGGTAGCCGAGCGCGCGCAGCGTGCGAATCTGATCGACCAGTGAGCCGGAGTGACCGGCCGCGCCGGACGGCCCGTCGGCGGAGTTTCCCGCGCCCGCTGAAAACAGGTCGAGATTCAGCAGCATCCGCGGATCCGGCGGCGGCTCCTGCGCGAGGGCGCGTGGCGCCACGCCCAGAATCAGCAGGGATACGAGCGTTGCCGGCACGAGCGTCCTATGACGGCGACGTTTCATCAGCGTCGGGCGCCGTCGCCGGCAATACGTCGAGATGCTCGATGACATCGTAATCTTCGAGCATGTCGAGGTGCGCCACCACCGGGTAGTCGCGCATCAGGCCGAGATCGACGACGCCGAGATCGTTCACCGCCGCGAGCTGATCGGGCGTCGGCGCGGCCGATCGGTCGCCGGCGGAATTGAGCAGGATCACGACCAGCGCGAGCGCGGCGGCGAGTCCGGCGGCGGCGCCGAGGGGAGCCAGCGCGCGCCACGGCAGCCACGATCGCTTATCGTCGTTATGCGGACGTTCGCGCACGATTCGGTGGCGCAGTTGCGCGCGATAATCCCGCCAGTCGGGCGCGGGCCGCGCGGCCAGCTCGACGCGCAGCGCCGTGAGCGTCGCGGCCAGACCGCCCGCCGTCGCGCGACATCGCGCGCATCGCTCCAGATGCGCGCTGACGCGGTCCCGCTCCGCGGGTTCCAGTTCGCCGCGCATCAGCGGCGCAAGGGCGGTTTCCGGATGGCGCGAAAACCTCATCTCAACTCTCCCTGGACATCAGCTTCCTGAGTTCAATCAGGCCGCGATGGATATGCACGCGCGCGGTGGCGTCCGAACATCCGAGCACGGCGGCGATTTCGCGGCTGCTCAGGCCCTCCTGCGCCTGCATCAGCACGGCGGCGCGCTGTTTCGGCGTAAGCCGCGCGAGCGCGCGCCGGACATGGTCGCTCTCCTCGTTGCGAATCGCCGTCTCTTCGGGTCCCGGCTCGTCCGCCGGCGGATCGACCGCGGTTTCATCGTCGGGGTCGCGGCCGGGTCCGGCCAGCGGCACGAATTTCCGCCACCAGCGCGAGCGGCGCTGATGGTCGATGCAGAGATTGACCAGAATCCGATGGAACCAGGTGGTGAAGCGGGCGCGCCCGTCGAAGCGATTGGCGAACTGATGCAGTCGGAGGAACGCCTCCTGCGAAACGTCGCGCGCTTCCGCGTCGTTGCCGAGGATCGCCGCCGCGAGCCGCCAGGCGCGTTCCTGATGGCGATCGAGCAGCAGCTCGAACGCGGTTTCGTCGTTCGCGGCGACCCTTGCGCACAACTCCTCATCTGAAGGCTCCACCAGGTACGGTCCGCCCCGCTCGGATTCGGCCGCCGCATTCCGCGAGCGCGTCTCCAGCGCGTCGCGGACCGCGCTGGCGGCCGTGGACCCGATGCTAGCTGAACCATTGGACGAATCTAAACCTTAAAATGTTTACCGAATCCGCAAGGATTTCCACGCTCGCGGCGAAATTCTTGCGGCGTCGCGCCACGACGTAAACGAACCCCGTCGCCCGCGCGTAATTGCCGGCAGAGAGGTAATCACGATGGCGACCGCGGCGAGAATCGGGAGGCGGAGCGGACGGCGGGCCGCGCGCATCCGGCTGATTGCGATTGCGCTTGGCTGGGCGGTCGCGCTCGGCGGATGCGCCGCGATGGACCCGCGGGGCGCGGCCGAACAGGCGGCGCCGAACTACTACAACGAACCGTACAGCGCGCTCTCGGCCGAGCAGAAGATGCAACTCGAAGATCATCTGGCGAATCAGAGCAACACCGCCTGGCGCACCACCGCGCAAGTCGCGTCGGGCGTGGGCGGCCTCGCGCAGGGGACCGGCTTTCTGCTCTTCGCCGTGCGCCACTGAGTAATCGTCAACCGCCGGATTCCGCCGGCGAATGACTAGTCAACCCGAACCACAAGGAGGAATGCGCTTCATGGGAATGAGGAAGTATGCAATCGGAGCGGCGCTCGTCGGCCTGACGTTCGCCGGGATGGGAAACGGGCCGGCGATGGCGAAGCCGGGGCGGCGACCGCAACCCTCCGGCAATATGAATCTGGCGTTTCACGGCGCCGAATACGCCACGGTCTCGTCGCAGGCGACGGTGATCGACGTCGAGGGGCTGGGTCAGCTAATTGGCGATTCGCAAGGGAATCTCAGCGGTTCCGAGACTTTCACCGCGGTAAATCCTGAATCGCAGGCCGAGAACGTATGCTCCGGGCCGGTCACCGGAACGATCACGCCGCCGAGCGGCGGATTCGGCTCCGACGGCGGATCGTTCACCGCGAGCCTGGCTTACGCTCCCGCCGCGGGCGCGGGCGCGTATTGTATCCCCGCGACGACGACCCTGCTCTGCAATCGGACCCTGGCGCACGAAAACCTGGCCGGCGAGCTCGACGCCGGCGTCTATCATTGCGTCGTCACGGGCGTGACCGCGAGCGGCGGCGCCGACACAATCAACGCCGCCTCGATGCGCGTGCGAATCGGGATCACGCGCGGCGCCAACGCCCCGAACAGTTAAGCGGCAACGCTGAAGGCGCGGCGGCGCACACCGCCGCGCCCAAGGCGTCTGGACGATTACGGCAACGTCATGACCCACGTGCCCTGCGGCGGCACGATGTTGCATCCGTTGTTATTCGTATCGACTGTGTATTGCGGAGCGCTCGAGGTTCCTCCAGTGGTGAAGTTGGACTGGCATGAGACGCCGGCGCGCGTCGCCTTGAGCGTATACGAACTGCCTATCGCCAGCGCCGTCGCGATGTAGGTGTTGTTGTTGGTCGCGGTGTAGACATTGATGCCGGCTATGCTGATCGAGGCCGGCGTTGGTCCGTTGTTTGCGATCTGGAAGCTCACCAGATTTGGCGTGACCGGATTCCCGCCGGGCGCCCACGGCGGAGCGCCGCTGGCCGGCGTGCCCGCCGCGCAATTCGGCGTGGGAACCGGCTGCGCGTGCGGAATATTATCGACGCCGTAGGCGATCGTCTGCGCCACCGGCTGGCCGCCGACCGCCAATTGGTTCTGGGGCGGCGGATTCTGCGCGGCCGGGACCGCGCCGATTTGGGGATCATAAGGATCGGCGCAAGTCGAAGGGCCCGGCTTCCATTCGATTCCGGGTTTCACTTCAACCCGGTAATCCGGGCAGCCTTCGTTCGGACAACTGTAATACGTCTCCGGAAATTTGAAGCCGTCGATCGTGCCGTCCGGATTCGGACAGGGGTTGTCGGTTGAGCAGGAGCAGTCCGCCGGACTCTGGTATTGCCCGGCTGGACATGCGTTGGCGCAACTGGCGACATGATTGACCGCCGCGCAATCGCCGACCGGCGACGGGCCTTCGGCATTGAAGGTCTTCTGGGCGACGTACAGGTAGAGCCATCCGGTCGTGGAATTGTAGCAATACTTGTCGGCGGTCGGATTGGTCGCGGCCATTTGCGAACAATCCACCGGTGTCAGGACCTTTTTCGGGTACTTGCACTTGCCGGTCGTCGAATCGAGCACGCCGTCGGCGTCGCAGGCCTGGGTGTGCGGATTCGGCGGCGCGATAGCGGCGCTCGGACAAATCTCCTCGTAGGATTTCCCTTCGCGCTTTAGCTGCTCGTCGAGATTGTGGCAGACCTCGCGATTCCAGTATTTGTTCAGCTCGGGATCGACTTCAGTCGAACCGCCGAGTCCGCCGCCCCATGAGCGATAGCCGCGCACGACGTTGAAATCGCTGTCCTTGAGCTGGGCTCCGTTGCCGTTGTTGGCGTTGCCGTAACAGATTCCCAAACGAACAAAGAAGGGCTGCGCCTGTACGGGGTTGCTGTCGGGCACTTTCTGCATCCGGGCGTCGGTCAGGCCGATGTCGACAATCCGGGGAATGCCCGCGGCCGGCAGCGGCAACTTCGAATCGGTGTTCTGTTTGGGTTGGGTATCGCCGGGATCGGCCCCCGCCGGCGGCGTCGGCGGAACCGAAATCGTATATCCATAGCCGCTGGTCACCTTCGGCTCCCATACACCGAGGCCGTTGCGGCCATACAGGTATTCGTTCTGATTCTGGCCGGCGAAGGCTGAATCATTGCCGAACTCCAGCCATTGAAAATGGAAAGCTTTTCCCGCGGGCTCGTTCACCGGATAGGGCCATTGCCCCTGCACTTCGAGCGAGCCGAGATTGCCTGGCGAAATCAGCGAGGTCGGGCGGCCTTCCAGCTTCGCGTTCTGCGCGCCCTCGGAATGACATTCGTCGACCGAATTCGACGCCTGATTGAACGGCAGATTGTTGAGCGAAATCGGAAAGACGTCGTCGGGCGCGGGACCGGTCGAAGAAGCCGGCGCGATGACGCTGTAGCCGGTGAGCGACCCGTCATGGTCGACGATCGCGGTGTTCTTGTCGCCGTCGTTGAACTTGGCGAAATTCACCAGGTCGGTAAACACCTGATGGCGCAGATCGGTGTTTTCAAACAGGAGCTGATTGAAGGTGGTCGAAACCGGATAGCTGCTTTGATTCGAGTTGAACCATCCGATCGCCGCGTCGCCCTCGTAGACGCTGGCGTGATTTCCGAGCCTGCCGCTGGCGATAACCCAGTTCAGAAAATTCTGATCGGCCGCGGTCAAATAGGGATTGATCGGAAAATTATTCGGAGCGCCCGAACGGTTCGAGATGAAGTTGACGAACCTGTCGTTGAAGATTCGCGCCGGGCCGTCGTAGGTATAGTAACCCGCGTAGTTCCAGAACGGCGGCGGATAGCCCTGGTTGATGATATCATTGGCGGCGGAATTCTGATCGATGCATCCGAACTGCCCGCCGGTGTTGTAGTTGGGCACGCTGCCGGAGTCTTTGGGTCCGCGTTGCGGCCCGGCGGCGCCGGGATAGGGACACGGGCCGAAGCGATCGACGTTGTTGAGGCTGATCCCGATGAAAGTCGATCCGGTCACCAGCCCCCAGTCGCCGGGCGAAGCGCCGTCGAAGCCGCCGGCCGTGACCAGCGCGGCGTTGTCGCGATTCATCGCGAAGCGCGAGTTCTTGATATTGAACCAGTTCGGCCGCAGCCACAGCCCGCGATTGCGGTTGCGGGTCGCCGTCACTCCGTCGAATGTCGAAACCACCGAAACGGCGCTCAGTTTGCCGCCCACGGTCGGGAGCAACTGATCGGAGACGATGCCGTATTCGTTCTCGCCGTAGATCCCCGATTCGCATCCGTGGACCCGGTTGTTGTGGAAATTGACCGACTGGAGCTTCGACCAGAATTCTCCGTTGCCGCCCTCGACCGGCTTCAACGGGCTTCCCGGCGGCACGTACCAATAGCCTTTGCCGTCGCCCTGGCATCCGCCGATCGAATTACCGACCAGTATGGTGGCTGGATTCGTGAGCCAGAAGCCGCTGGCCGGCTCGAAGTAGATTTTATCCGGTCCGCAGGGCGGTCCAGGCACCCCCTTGATCGAACCGGGATTATTCGGGTCCGGCTCGAAGCATCCGCCGTGCGTCGGATTATTCTGGGCGTCCATGTTGGGCACGGAGAAGCCGTCGTAGCCGTTGGCTGAAGCGAGATTATCGCCCACCCACCAGTAGTTATTGATTAGCTGCTGGCGTTCGGCGGCGCGCTGGGTCGGATTGCTGTCCCAGCCGTCGATATTGAACGAATTGCTCATCGCGCCGAGGCCGAGATTGTACTGGAAAGTTATATTTTGCTCGTTGCCGATCTCCTCATAGAAGAGATGGCCGACGGCGCGCGCGCAGACCACGTTCTGAATCGTCAAATTCGCGGTTTCATGAACCGTCACACATTTGTTGTAGCTATGATGGATGCTGTCGGCGTTGACCAGCGCGGTCTGATTGGCGCCGAGCGCGCCGTCCATATGGAAATGGATCGGGTAGCTGCCGAGTCTGTCCTTGCCGAATTTTTCCAGCTCGACGCCCTGGATCGAGACTTCGCTGAAGCCTTTGTAGGCGATAATTTCGCCGCCCCAATGCAGGCTGGCCGGATCGTTCGGCGTAATCGCGGCGGTGAGCTTGATATTGCGGCTGATCAGTCCGACTTCCGCGCGCTCGTCGACGCCCCAGTTGGTCGCGCTCGTCGCCTTGAAATTCGCGGGCGAGGGCGGTCCGGGATCGGCGCCGCCGAAATGGTAATAGACCAGCGGCTGCGCCAGCGTCAGGAGACTTCCGCCAGTTCCGTCGGATTGGGGATCGGCGGCGAGTTGCGCGAATTCGGACTCGAACGGGCTGTAGCTGGTGCCGCCGACGACGATCCAGTCGCCGCTATGCCAATCGACCGCGTTGGCGACGTCGAGCGTGCGCGCGTCCGCCGCGGTGACCGGAGCGGCGACGCCATTGGCCCCGCTGAACTTCGCGGGGTCGCCGGCGGGAAGCTTCAGAAAGGTCCAGCTCGTATGCGTCGCGTCGAAGCGCGGCGAACCGGCGGCCGGAGCGCCTTCATAGCCGTACATCCGCAGTTTACCGCTGGCGCAGACCTCGATTCCCTTCATGAACGCCGGATCGGGGCATCCCGCCGACCCCATCGAGTGCGCCTGCAAACCACTCGGCTTCGCGCCAGTGAAGGTGATCACGAGCTTGTTGTTGGGGTCGCCGCGGCCAATCTCGGCGCCCGGCCGGCCGGCCTCGAACAAGCCCTCGACCATGATCTTACCCACCTCGACCGTGAGCGGCTGGCCGTTCAGATCGGAATCGCGCACGCATAACACGCCGTTGGCGCTGACGGTGATCCCGGCGATCGCATTAGCACCCGTAAACGACTGATCGACGTACGCCGCGGGACACTGACTCGAGCCAACGTCAATCGTGCCTTTGGAGTAGCGAGGGCATTTCGAAAGCGCCTTAAGTCCGGCGGTGGTGCAGTCAGCCGCACGCGCCGCCGGGGCGATCGCGCCAACGATTAGGATGCCCAGCAGCGGAATAATTCGAAATGTGTTTCGCGATTTGTGCCGCAATTTCGTCTGACCGATCGACTTGGTCATGCTTTTGACCTCGAGCATTTGGCGGATGTACCGCTTACTTCGTGGGGCAAACCAAAGACGTAAGTCCCCATTTTGAGGTGTCATACTTACTTCAGGCGACTGGGAACAGTCAATCGATAAATTCTAGCCAAGGCGAGTGCCTGAATGATATTTTACATTCCAGATTACAACGTTGACTGTCCACACGTCGGGACGACCATCCATCGCGCGAAGCCGGGATTTCGCGCTGGCCGTCGTCGCCTCGAGACGGCCGCGTCAAGATCAATACCAAGCGATCGCTTGCTGTCGCGATCGGCATAGTCTAGGTTAGTCCGCGTTTTTGGCACGATCGCGGTCGAAACGAAGCGTCGCGGTGGAAAATCGGAGCGCGATCGGCGATTCTGACGGGGCCGCGTCCGTCAGCCCGGCGGTTGGCAAATCATCAGGAGTGGTCCATCGATGAAGGTCTCGCTGTTTTATCTCCCGTCAATCGGCTCCCGCGCCGAAATCGAGAAAGGCATGGTTGGGCTGCGCGGCGAAGTTTACGATCGGATGCTGCGCGAGGTTACCGAGCAGGCGCAACTGGCGGACGCGCTCGGTTACGATTCGATCAGCTTCACCGAGCATCACTTCCACGCCGAGGGCTTCGAGGTTTCGAACAACCCGGTGATGCTTGACCTTTATATCGGGATGCAGACCAAGCGACTGCGCGTAGGCCAGCTTGGAATCGTGCTGCCGGCGAACAATCCGATCCGCGTGGCCGAGGATATCGCGATGCTCGACCATATGACGGGCGGCCGCGCCAACGCCGGATTCGCGCGCGGCTATCAGCGCCGATGGGTCGATATCATGGCGCAGCAGACCCACGGCATTCATGGCGCCCAGCCGCATCAGCACGACGCGATCGACGACGCCAACCGGGCGGCCTTCGAGGAATGCTATCGGATTATCAAGAAAGCCTGGACCGAGGACATGCTTTCGTATGAGGGGCGCTACTGGCGGATTCCGCCCGGCGATACGCCGTGGAATATCGAGGCGACCCAAAAATGGGGCCGCGGCGTCGAGAACGGCATCGTCAAGGCCGTCAGCGTCGTGCCCAAGCCGGTGCAGAAACCCCATCCGCCGATTTTCCAGCCGTTCGCGTCGTCCGAACGCAGTATCCGATGGTGCGCGCAGGAGGGGGTCACAGCGGTGCTGCCGCCGCTGTTCCCCGCTTACGAGCGTCAGTTGGCGGATCTCTACGCCGAGGTCTCGGGCAAACCGATCGGCGAGGGGATGGGCGTGCTGCGCGACGTGATTATCGCCGACACCGACGAGGAAGCCCGCGCGCTTTGGAAGCAGAGCGGCTACTTCTGCGGCCACGAATGGTTCGAGCCGTTCGGCTTCTCCAAGGCGATGCATGATCCCAAGACCGGCGAGGCGCCCGATATCTTCGAGAACAGTCTCGCCCTGGTCGGCACGCTCGATACCGTGACGCGCCAACTGGAACGGTTGCAGGCGCGGCTGCCGGTCAAATGGATTTTCGCCTGGATGTATAACGGCCTGCTGCCGCAAGCGCGTAACCTGAAGATTCTCGAGCAGTTCTGGACCAAGGTCGTGCCGCGCGTGGCCGACGTCGGATGAGCATGCGCGGGACGGCGGATCGCCGCCGATTTGAGCAATTGCGCGCCGACGCGGCATCGGCGGCGCGACTGATCGCCACCGCTGCGGAGTCTTCGGATGGCTTGGGATTTGCTTAATCGATCGCTGATGGCAAATCGGAAGATTGCGCCGCTGTTGGCGGTTATCGTGCTGATCGCCTTGCCCACGCGCATAGAATCCCACGATATCGGGTTTTCGGCGATGCCCGCCGCCGGCGCGGCTACCGCGGCTACGGATTGCGTTGCGCATTACAACGCGTTGCTGGCGCAAGCCGAGCGCGCCTTATCGCATGGCGATCGCGGCGCCGCGCTCCACCTCCTGAAGCGTGCCCGGACCGTCGCAGGCTCGTGCGCGGGCGTCGATGGCGCTGCGCCCGCGTTCCTCGCCTCGGTGGGAACCGAAGCGGCGACGCGGTTCGACGCGATCCTTTGACGCCGTCCGACGGGTCGTCGATCGAATCGCGACGCGAACCCGGCTCGACTCGCCGGGTTCGCGATTTGGTCCGCGCCGCCGCCTGATTAGCCGGCGCGGCAATCTGTCGCTACGGCTGCTTCGCCTGCTCGATCTCCTCGGGCGCGACCGGCTGATTGTTCCGCAGCCGGGCGATCAGGCGGTCGAGTTGCTGCTCCCTGGTCATGTCATGAATCAGCAGCGGACCCCGGGTCGACGGCAACTGGCGCTCATGGATAACCTGCGCGCGCGTCTGTTCGAGTTCCGCCAATTGCGCCTGCTGGTCGGGAGTCTGTCGCGTCACGCCGACGGGACCGGCCAGCGTCGTCGCGCCAACGCTTAGCGCCGCGATCATGCTCGCGCAAGCAATAATTCGGGTTTTCATTTTCGTCACTTCCGTATTCGCCGCCGCCTTGCACGCCGCCGGCGGGCTGTTCGATGGAATTCAGCCGGACGATTCCGTCCGACGCGCTCCAGCGCCCATGTCGTAGGAGTGACGAATCAAAGCTGTCGGAT
>JAJXYM010000291.1 GCA_021780585.1 Deltaproteobacteria bacterium | reverse complement strand
ATGACCAAAAAGCGCTTTCCGGTCTTCGACAGCGACACTCACGTCGTCGAGCCGCGCGAGCTATGGGAAAAGTATCTCGACCCCGAATTTCGCACGCTGGGCAAACATGCCCTATGGCGTGAGGAGGGGCGCTTCGGCTGTTATCTCAAGGTCAACGGCAAACCGTTCCGCGACAAGGTCAACTCCAATATCCCGCGCCATGCGATCTGGAAGCCCGGCATGACCTGGGACGCGGTCGGCGAGCTCGATCCCGGCAGGCGCCATCCAGAGACCCCCGGCGCGACCGATTCGCAATCCCGGCTGCGCGATATGGACGCGATGGGCGTCGACGCGGCCTTCCTCTATCCGACCTGGTTCGCCGAAGGCTTCCATCTGGTCGAGGACCCCGACACCGCATGGGCGCTCGCCCGCGCCTATAACGACTGGATCGCGGACTTCTGCAAGGCCGCGCCCGATCGCCTGTTCGCGGCCGCGATGGTTCCGCTGCAGAACATGGATTACACGGTCGCGGAATTGCGCCGGGTGGCGAAAAATCCATCCTTCCGCGGCGCCTTTATCCGCCCGATGTTTATCGAGGGCCATTACTTCACTCATCCCTATTACGACCCGATGTGGGCGGAGCTGGAAAGCCTCGGGCTGACCGTCTCGGTCCATCCCACGGCGGGGCTGTGGAACCCCGAATGGACCTCGCACGGCCAGTTCATCGAGAAGGTTAAGGATCGCTTCAACCAGTATCCGCTAATCGCCGTCAACGGCGGTGGACCGGCCGCGGGCGGCGGCTGTCTCGACGGGTTCGCCTTTCAGGCCTCGCCGCCGATCGGCCATCCGATCGCGCCCGTGCTTACGGGATGGCTCGACAATCATATGTTCGTCGCCTCAACGCTGATCGCGTTCACCGTGATGCAGCGTTATCCGAAGATGAAAGTGATCGCGGCGCACGGCAAGGCCTCGTGGATGGAGGAGGTGCTCGAAAAGATGGAGGCTTCCACCCGCACCATCCCGCTGCTCCATCACTACCCCGTCCGCACCGACGTCGAGGAGATGTGGGAAGAGGGCAACGTGATGCTCGGTTTCGACGCCGAGGAGCGGCTGATCCAGAAGCTGCCCGAGGACTTCGCCGAAAAGGTGGTCTGGGGTTCCCGCTATCCGCATCAGGACACCACCAGCGCCTGGGACGCGATCGCGAAATTGACGCAAGCCAACGTTTCTGACGGCACGATCGCGCGGATGCTCGGCGGCAACGCGGCCGAACAGTTCGGCGTCACGCTGAAGCAAACGGTCGGCCTGTAGGACGCGGCTGAATCGGTTTAATCCGCCCCGGAACTCGCGACGGGCCGTCGGGGTTTCGGGGCGTTTTTTGATCGCAAAAAGGAGACGATTACGGTGGTCAAACTGGTTTACATCCTCAGACGCCTCCGTCACCCTCGAGCGCCTTTTGTTCGTCATCCTCGGACGCCTTTAATTCGTCACCCGAGGGCGCATTTTAATTCGTCACCCTCGGGCTTGACCCGAGGGTCCATCCTGAGGGATGCCCGGATCGAGTCCGGCCATGACGGCCGTTATGGATTGCCGGG
Organism: Deltaproteobacteria bacterium; assembly: GCA_021780585.1. GTDB lineage: Bacteria > Desulfobacterota > Binatia > Binatales > Binataceae > JADMIL01. Next base: position 8,080 of record JAJXYM010000291.1, on the reverse strand, counting down.
TCAAGCCCGGCAATGACGGACAAGGAGAAGCGGCGAATTCGGACGCCATTTGCTCGTCACCCTCGAGCGCCTTTTGTTCGTCATCCTCGGACGCATTTTAATTCGCCACCCGAGGGCGCATTTTAATTCGTCACCCTCGGGCTTGACCCGAGGGTCCATGCCAAAACGCTATGATTAAATTGGTTTATATCGTCAAACGCCGCGCCGATTTTTCTCCAGAAGCGTTTTACCGCCGATGGCTCGAGCACGGCCCGCTGGTCCGGAGCTTCGCCAAGGCGATTCGCGCCAGGCGCTATATCCAGAGCCATACGATTGCGACTCCGTTGAACGCCGAGATGGCGGCGCCGCGCGGGATGGGCGCGCCTTACGACGGCATCACGGAAGTATGGTGGGACAGCCTCGACGATCTGATTGCGGCGTCGGCCACGCCCGAGGGTCAAAACGCGATGGAAAAGCTGATCGAGGACGAACGGCAGTTCATCGATCTCGCCGGCTCGTACATCTTCATGACCCAAGAACATGTCATCTTCGAGGGACTTTGATCCGCCGGAGGTTTGCGGAAGAGATTCGGGACCCTTCGCTGCGCTCAGGGTGACAGGTTTGGTGTGTATCGCGTCAAGCCGGACTTGTCATTCCGGCATCCATTTGGCTTGTCATTCCGGCTTTTTCTATACTCATCATTCTGGGTTTTTTCTTGTCATTCTGAGCGCAGCGAAGAATCCCTCGCGCTTTTGCCCTGAACGGATTCCCGATTTTCCCGCGACATGAACGAGCGTAGCGCCAGCATGAGCGTCGGGTGCGACTAAGTAAGCGCGTCGGATCGACCTAAGCCACTCCGACGCGCAGTCGGCGCTGCGCGCGGAACCAGCCTCCAAACGTTTCGTAACCCTAGCGCGGGAAGTGGACGGTGGCGGTGCCGATCACCAGCCGGTCGCCCTCGTCGCTCTCGATCCAGATATCCATCTCGGCCGTGCGATCGCTTTCGTTCTTGTGCGTGACGAAGCCCTGCAGGGTCAGCGTATGGTCCGGCATCACCGGCTGCCGATAGGTCGTGCCCATCCGCACGATCCGCGCGCCGCTCGCCGCGACCCAATCGGTCACCAGCTTGCTCAGGATGGCGAGGCTCATGTTGCCCGGCGTAATCATGCCGGGCAAACCTTCTTTGCGCGCGCCCTCGTCGTCGGTAAAGCGCGGCGTCCACATCCCGCACGCCTTGGCGTAGGCGCGCACTTGATCCTTGCTCAAATAAACTTCCGCGGGACCGAGGGCGTCGCCGATCTGGACGGATTCGTAAGTCAGATTATTGGCATCACTCATGGCGGACGCTCAGGGACGGTTCATGAAGCGATGGTCGACGTGGGCGACGACCTCGCCGTTTTGATTGGTCAGGGTCGAACGGACGATAACGAAGACCATCGAGCCGGTCCGCCCGGTCTTTTCGTAAATCTCCTTGACGTGCGAATTGAGCGTAACCGCGTCGCCCGGACGGATCGGGGTGACGAATTCGACGTCCTTGCCGGCGTCGAAGCCCTGCTTGCCGTAGCGCGGAATATGCTCGAAGAAATGGCGGCCGTTGCGGAACGTGACCGCGAACGAGGGCGGCGCGACGAGGCCGCCGAAGGGGCCGGCCTGGGCCGCGGCGGCGTCGGTATAGAGCGGATTGGTCTCGCCGATCGCCGCGCAAAAGGTCGCGATCTGCTCGCCGGTGACCGGCACCGGCTCCGTGGTTTCGAAGACGCGCCCGATCAGCGCCGGATCGTAATCGACTGTCATGCTTGCTTCACCTCAACCGGGACCGCATGCGGCACGGGCTTGCGGCGCGGACGGAAATCGACCGGCGCGTAGTCGCCGGACCTGAGTTCGCGCACGAGGTCGTCGATCGTGTTGATCGCGGCCTCGAAGCGGGTCGCGCACAGACCGATCAGGCTCACCAGATGGCTGTCGGAGCCGCCGATCGTGCGATAGCCGCGCGCTTGCGCCAGTTCGACGCTGCGTTCGTCCTCGCCCTTGCGCGAACCGCCGTTGAGCACCTCGACGGCGACGACGTTTTCGAGCGCGGGCTTTTTCGCGTAATGCTCGCACAGGCCGACGTTGGGGCGACCCGGATGGCACGGGATGGCGACGCCGCCCATCCGCGCGACCTCGTCGATCACTTCCTGCGCGGGCAGATGGACGTTGGCGAAATCGAACCGCCGCGTCATCTCGTCGGTGACGCCGAAGACCAGCACATGGCCGTAGTCGGTTTCGACTTCGGAGGCCTTGAGCACCAGCAGGCCGAAGCGGTCCTCGAGCGCGCGGTAATCGGCGTCCTTGTTGAACTGGCGATGCTCGGTGAGCACGACGCCGTCCACCGGACGTTCGGCGCGGCGCAATTTGAGCCAGTTCAGATAGGCTTCGAGCGGCGCGCGGCTGTCCTCGGACGCTTCGCTATGGCTGTGCAAGTCGAGCGTGGTGCTCACAAAACGGGAACCTCACCTCGCCGGGCGAAACTTGACCAGCGTGACCGCGGGCGTCACGTCGTCGAACACGGCCTCGACGGGCATCCCTATTTTAACCTGTTCGGGGGGGCAGTCGACAATGTTGGTCAGCATCTTGACCCCTTCGTCGAGCTCCACCCACGCCATCACGTAGGGCAGCGACTCGCGAAAGCCGGCCGCCTGATTCTGGTTCGTGACGGTGAAGGCGTAAATCCTGCCTCCGCCCTTGCATCGGACCCATTCCGTGCGCGGCGACATGCAGCTCGTGCAAAGGGCGCGCGGATGGAAGCGCAAGTCGCCGCATTCGCGGCACTTCTGGAGATAAAGTTCGTGACGCTGAACCGCCTCCCACCACGGACGACTCTCCTCGTCGATATGGGGCAGCGGTTTGCGATAGGCGCGTGGTTCTTTTTCCTGCGGCATCGTCGAAACTCTCAATCGTTGCGCGTGTGACGAACGCGGCCGGCCTATTGATTGGCCAGAATCAGCGTGGCTCCGGAATGGCGGGTGCCGAGCGCTCCGCCAGTGCCGTGGACCAGCGCGGTCTTGCAATCCTTGACTTGACGCGGACCGCATTCGCCCCGCAATTGCTTGACCGCCTCGATCACCAGGAACATCCCGCGCATCCCCGGATGGTTCGACGAGAGGCCGCCGCCGTCGGTGTTGATCGGCAGCGCGCCGTCGAACCGCAATCTGCCGCCGCTGACGAAGGCGCCGCCTTCGCCGCGCTTGCAGAAGCCCAGGTTCTCGAGCGTGGACAGGACGGTGATCGTGAACGAATCGTAGATCATCGCCATGTCGATATCCTTGTGCGCGACGCCGGCGCGCTCGAAGGCGAGGCGGCCGGACTGCGCCGCCGCGATTTCGAGGAAATCGCGCTGGCCGCGCGCCGCATGGCGCACGGTCTCGCCCGCGCCGAGCAGATAGGCGGGCTGCTTCTTCAGGTCGCGCGCCCGTTCGGCCGAGGTGATCACCAGCGCCCCGCCGCCGTCGCTGATAATGCAGCAATCCAGCAGGTGGAGCGGCGAGGAAATGACGCGCGAGGCGAGCACGTCCGCGACCGTGATCGGATCGCGATATTTCGCGACCGGGTTCATCGACGCATGCAGCCGCATCGTGACCGCGATTTCGGCCAACTGCTCCGGCGTGGTGCCATAATCGTGCATATGGCGCTGCGCGATCATCGCGTAGGCGCCGACGGTGGTGGGGCCGAAAGGAAACTCGTATTGATCGCAAGGATCGCCGCCGCCCCGTTCCCCGCCCGTGCCGATCGCGAAGCGCGAGGACGCGGCGGTCGAACCGTAGACGACGACGGCGACGTTGCAGAGTCCGGCGTGGATCGCGGCGGCGGCGTGCGCGGTATGGGCGACAAAAGACGAACCGCCGATATTGGTGCCGTCGAGATAATTGGGCGTGAGATTGAGATAGTCGCAAAAACCGACGATCCCCATCGGCCCCATCCCCATCCCGGCGGTCAACAGGCCGTCGACGTCCTTGATCGTCAGGCCACAATCGTCGAGCGCGCCGCGCACGCTCTCGGCCATGATCTGATACATCGATTTATCGGGCGCGAAGCGGGTCGGATGTTCGTAAACGCCGGCGACGGCGATTTTACGGCTGAGACTCATGAAGCGCTCCCTACTTCAGGCCGGCGAGAAACTTCTCGAGCGCGGCGTTGACGGCGTCGGGCCGTTCGGTGGTCGGGTTATGGGCGGCGTCGGCGACGACTTCGAGGCGGGCGCCCTTGATCCGGCTGGCGAGGAATTCCGCGTCGGCGACGGTCGTGATCTGATCGTCGGCTCCGGCCAGCACCAGCGTCGGCCGGTCGATCGCGGCGAGGTCCTCGCGCAGATCGACCTCGGCGCAGGCGACCATGTCGCCCCATCGCGTGCGCGGGTCGGTGCGAATCTGCTCGCCCCATCCCTCCTGGATGATTTCGCGATGCTCGGCGATGGTCCTGGGCGAATAGCCGTCGGTGGTGAAGGGCTGCCCGGCGCGGCCCATCGTGACCGCACGCCACTGCTCGATCATCTCCTTCGGCAGGTTGAACCTGGCGGCGGTGGCGATCAGCGCGAGCGCCCGCACCCGATCGGGATAGCGAATCGCCAGGTCCATCGCGACCGCGCCGCCCATCGAACGGCCCGCGATCACCGCCCGTTCGAGCTTCAGCGCGTCCATCAGCGCGACTGCGAAATCGGCGTACTCGCGAACCGAGCCGAGGGCCTCGACCCCGCCGCTGCGGCCGTGGCCGGGAAGGTCGGGCGCGATCGGGCTGTGCGCCTGGCCCAGCGTGTCATACTGATAATGCCACGAATGGCCGTTGGAGCCGGCCGCATGGAGCATCAGGAGCGCGGCGCCGCGCTTAAAATCGGGGATAACGTCGGGTAGGGTGGTTTTCCCGACGTAGTAGAAATACGTGGCGACGCCACGCACATCGACGTACTTGGTCGGCATCTGCTGAAAACGCTCCGGGTATTGCGATCTTGCCCGTTAGGTATGCGTTTCAGCCGGCAAATGTCAAACGCGGCAAACGCTGAAGTCGTGACCGGACGCCAGAGCGTCGCGGCAATCGTGGCGAGGGCGGGTTTAGTTCAGTTGGCCAACGAAAGCGAACTAGCGCCGCGAACCAGCCGCGCGATCGGGCCGGTCGAGACGAGCGGAGGCGGAATCAATCGGCGGTTAGCCGTTGGTGCGACGTTTGCGCCGGCCGCGCGTGATCGGAGCGGGAGATTCGGCGGCCTGCGTGCGCTCCCATTGTTCAATCGCGGCGCGATTGAACCGCCAGTTGCTGCCGACCCGGAAGCCCGGCAGCCGGCCCTGACGCAGCAGCCGGTAGATGGTCGTCGGATGCACCCGGAGATGTTCCGACAGCTCCTTGATGGTGAAAATGTCGTCCGCCCTCACCATCACCGTGGGCTCACCACTAATGTCCTCAGCCATTCCCGCTTCACCGCCGCCAATGTATTCCATTTCGAGAGCATTGCAATAAGGTTCTAGGCACAAGACTCCACTGCTCAAAGAATTAAGTCAAGGCCTACATGAGTGGTAAATAGATTTTAGCGGGGAAGACCGTGGCCACACAAGTTGGCATAATTTCAATTAGCGAAAAATCGGCGTCTGACGGTTTCCTGAGCACCCAAAATGGCTCTCGAAATGGTTCAGGACGCGGAAGCGTGAATTTTGCGCGCGATTCGCCGCCAGCCCGGGCTGAATGAGCGCTCTTGGGCGAATCGCCCGGTTTCGGCTATCGTGAGCGCGTCCGCGTTGGGCAGGGCATGGAATGGAGGTTAACCACAATGGGATACGAGGCGCTCGAAGTAACCCGCGAAGGCGCGGTCGCATGGCTGACGCTCAACCGGCCGCATGCGCTCAACGCGCTCAGCGCCGTGATGGTCGATGAATTGCACGATTTCCTGCGCGAGCTGCCACGGGATCGGAAGACGCGGGTGGTGGTGATGCGCGGGGCGGGACGGGCGTTCTGCGCGGGCCTCGACCTCAAGGAACAATCGGGCGGGGGCGGCGTCGACGTGGTAAAGGCGACGGTCGCCCGAACTTACGATATTCAGCGCAAAATGAGCGACCTTGTGGTCGCGATCAGGCGCGCGCCGCAGCCGTTTATCGCGGCGGTGCGGGGACCGGCATCGGGCGGCGGCTTCGCGCTGGCGCTGGCGGCCGACGTGCGGGTTGCGGGCGAATCGGCGCGCTTCAATGCGGCGTTCATCCGGATTGGGCTGAGCGCTTGCGATATGGGAGTGAGCTATTTCCTGCCGCGGGCGGTGGGAATGTCAATTGCGTCGGAGTTGATGCTGACGGGTCGGTTCATCGACGCGCATCGCGCCCTGGCGACGGGTCTGGTCTCGGAAGTCGCGCCGGACAGCGAGCTGGACCAGGCCGCCGGCCGTCTCGCGCAGGAGATGACCGAGACTTCGCCGCTCGGCCTAAGACTGACCAAAGAGTGCCTGGGAGCGGCGGTCGACGCGGGCGGATTGGAGCAGGCGATTCAAATCGAGGACCGCAACCAGACCCTCTGCGTGCGCGCCGGCTATATCGCGGAGGGGGCGCGCGCGTTCGTCGAAAAGCGCAAACCCCGCTTCGAGGACGAGGCTTGATTCAGATTTGCGGCTGAGGCGCGATGGTCGTTTCAGACAGTTTGACGAAAGAAATGTTCAAATTGGCGATCGTTTCATATCGCAACACCAGCGCCTCGCCCGGGATGGCGACGGGCGCGAACGCATTCGGACTCGCCCAGCGGCGCGTATTCGTCAGGCAGATGTAATCCAGGTTGCCGTCGCGCCCCAGCTTGTAGCTGTCCAACCGACCCGAGTAGATGAATGTCTCGTTGCCGACCGCCGCAAAAGCGTCAACCATCACCAGGGCGATGTCGCCTGGCTGATGGTCCCATTCACGTCCGGTCAGGAAGTAATACCATTCGTTGGTAAAGCGAAGAGGTCGAAAACGAAGATCGAGCCGGTATTTCACCACGGCGTTACGCAGAAACCATGCGGAGAACACGGCCAACGACCATAGGACCAAATTGTAGACGGCGATTGGAACCAGCCGCTGTTCGAGATTAGCGAAAGCCGCGGCCGTGGCCCGCGCCGATCCGGTGAGAAGATCGCCCAGGAGAACCAAATCAACGCGATATGAGGTGAGATATTCGACCATCTCCGTCATCACGAATTGCAGTAGCAAAGCCGGGATGACCGAGAGTGCGATTTCGTCGGCAATCGATGTTATGGCGTAACGCTTGGCGAAGGGAAACGAAAGATAAACCCAGCGCGCTATAATGCCCGGGAGCGACAGTATCAGGAGGAGGGCCGCAGACAGTGCGACGTTCAAAAAACGCTCCTGTCCGGCGCGTCGGCGGTCATCGAGCGGTTCTAGGTTTCGTTAACGCTATGAAATCCGACGATCTTGACCGTGATCTTTTGATGATCGATCTTCAGGTCGTGCGTTCGATCGTCCGACCTGCGCGCAAGGTCGATCGCTTCGAACAACTCGCGCGCCGTCTTTGGATCGCTGAGCAATTTAGCCGCTTCCGGGCTCAATGGCGCTCGCATATCGAATCCTCGACTATCGATTTTGCGCCCTTCACCTGCCGTCCGCAACCGCCGGGAAAATTGCGTCCGATATGCGCGCGCTCCTGGCGGCGCGTATCGGACGGATGCAGCCTCAGATCTGGTCGCTGACGGCGTCCTCGCGCATGGTCGGCTCGGGGCGATGCTCGATCGGCGTCCAATGGCGCGTCTGCTCGCCGACATAGACCTGGCGCGGCCGGGCGATCTTCTGTTCCGGATCGCGCACCATCTCGGCCCATTGCGCCATCCAGCCCGAGGTGCGCGGAATCGCGAACAGCACCGGGAACATCGTCATCGGAAAGCCCATCGCCTGATAGGTCACGCCGGTATAGAAATCGACGTTCGGATAGAGCTTGCGGGAGACGAAGTAGTCGTCTTCGAGCGCGATCTTTTCGAGTTCCAGCGAGATATCGATCAGCGGATTGCGGCCGGTGACCTCAAACACCTCATAGGCGATTTTTTTGACGATCCGGGCGCGCGGGTCGTAATTTTTGTACACGCGATGGCCAAAGCCCATCAGGCGGC
>JAJXYM010000317.1 GCA_021780585.1 Deltaproteobacteria bacterium | reverse complement strand
GACACCGACACCGACGCCGACGCCCACGGCGACAGTAGTGTCGACCGGCCCGGCGACCGTGACGCCGAGCGCGATCAATTTCGGCAACCGCCCGGTCGGCGCGGCGCCTTCGCCGCGGACGATCCTCGTGGTGAATCGCTATGGCAACACCGCGCCGCTGGTGATCAGCCAAATTGCGTATCAAGGGAGCGGCGCGTTCGCGCTCAATCCGAGTACGACCACCTGCGTGATCGGCAGTCCGATCGCGCCGACCGCGCAATGCCTGATCGGTGTGAGCTTCGCGCCGCAGGCGCGGGGTCCGGCGAGCGGTTTGATCTCCGTGATCGACAACGCCTCGAACAGTCCGCAATCCGTGGCGCTGAGCGGCATCGGCTACTGATACGCGCGGTCGCCCCGCTGCTGGCGATCGCGCTGTGGGCGATCGCGCCGGCGGCGCACGGATGGGCGGGGACGCCGGACGGAGCGGCGGTCGACGTCGGCGGAGCGGCGGCGATTTACGTCAATCCGAACGACCCGGCGGCGAACGACGCGAATTCCGGCGCGCGCGCCCAGCCGCTCAGGACGCTCGCCGCGGCGGTCGCGATCGCGACGCGTAATCGGCGCGGCGGCACGGCCTCGCGAATCGAACTCGCGCCCGCGGTCTATCGCGAAAGCGTCGCCATCACGGGCGGCGGCGCCAGCGCGCCGGCGATCGTAATCGAAGCCTCCGGCGGCGCCGCGACGCTCTCCGGCGCCGACGTGTGGCGCGGATGGAGCCGCGTCAAACCGGGCGTATGGTCGCATCGATGGCCTTACGGATGGGGTCTCGCGCCGATTCCGCGCGGATGGGAATCGCAGAATCTCCAGCCGATCGTGCGCCGGCGCGAAATGGTCGTGGTCAACGGCCGCGTGCTGACGCAAACCACCGCGCCCGGCGCGATGCAGGATCGGGCGGGCACGTTTTACGTCGACGATTTCGGCCAGACGATTTATCTCCATCCGCCGGCGGGAATCGATCCCGACGCGGCCACGATCGAAGTCGCGACGCGGCCGACCCTGATGCGGCTCGGCAACGCCGCGAACGTCGTCCTGCGCGGCCTGACTTTCGAATACGCCAGCAGTCCGCTGCAGGAAGCCGCGCTGGCGATCGACAACTCGAACAATATCGAGATCGACCGTTGCGCCTTCATCTGGAATAGCTGGCTCGGCGTGACCGTCGGCGCCACCAGCAATCTCACGATCGCGGCAAGCCGCGCCAACCATAATGGCGGCGCCGGCTTCACGCTCTGGCGGGTCGGCAATCTGCGGCTCGTGGACAGCCGCGCGTCGTACAACAACTGGCGCGGCGCGGCCGGCGGCTTCCTTGGATGGGCGGTGGCGGGAATCAAGAGCCTCGAGGTGTCCGACGCGCTCTATCGCGGCCTCGTCGCCAACGGCAATCAGACGCGCGGCGCGTGGTTCGACACCGACTGCAGGGGCGTCACGATCGATCGCGCGACGCTCTGCCGCAATCAGACCGACGGCGTCTTTATCGAGGCGAATCCGGGACCGTTCACGATCCAGAACAGCGTGCTTTGCGATAATCGCGGCGCCGGCGTGCTCAGCGGCAACTCCAGCGACGTGATGCTGCGCGGCAACGTGCTTTACGGCAACGCCAAGGCGCAGATCCTGATCAGCGGATTTCACGACGGCGCGCGCCCGATGAAGCAATGGCGCGGCGGCCGGACGATCATGCTGAAATCGACCGATTGGACCGTGGCGAAAAACGTGATCGCCGCTCACGGCGCCAGCCAGATGCTGGTCGGGACCACGCTCGGCGCGGCCACCTGGAACGACTTCATCACGAGCCTGGTCTCGGGCGATAACCTGTGGTTCAACGGCGCCAATCCGAACGCATTTCAGGTCGCCGGCGGCGCGCGGCTCGATTTCGCCGGATGGCGGCGCGCGACGAATCAGGAACGCGGCTCGACCTTCGCCGATCCGCGTCTGCGCGCTCCGCAAGCGGGCGATTTCCGCCCGGCCGCCGGCGCGCCGATCGACGGCGCGGCGCTGCCGCTGGTCCCGCCGCCGGCCGCCGGCGACTGAACCCGCCACGCGACGGCCGCCCGAGCGGATCGATTCCCATGACATAGCGGCGCGGCGGCGCCAAAATCGGATCAGATCAAATCGCCGCGTCACGCGGCGGAAACTCCGAGGCGGAAAAGGCCAAAATGCCCAAGCAAAAAGCTATGATGCGCAGCCTCAGTCGCAAGGGTACGCGCTCGAATCGCAAGCCGGCCGTGGCGGTCAAGCTGCCGGCCCCCGCCGAGCGTTCGGTATGCGAGCGATGCGGCGCGCTCTACCTCCACGAAAGCTGGCGCGCCAAACGCAAGCTCGCCCTCGGTCCCGGCGAAACGGTGCGCTGGACGGTATGTCCCGCCTGCAAGCAGGTCGAGCGCGAAGAGGCGCAGGGCCGCTTGCTGCTGCGCGGAAAATACCTCGCCGAGGCGCGCGAAGAGATCGAGCGGCGGATCGCCAACGTCGCGCGCCGCGCCGCTTACACGCAGCCGGAGCGCAAGATCGTTTCGTCCGAATTCCGCAACGGCACGCTTGAAGTGCGCACCACTTCGCAGAAACTCGCCCATCGGATCGCGCGGGAGTTGTGCAAAGCCTTCGGCGGCAAGGCGGCGTACAACTGGAGCGACGACGGCTCGGTCGACGTGGTCTGGACCCGCGCCGCCGAACGCTGAGCCGCCGCCGCCGGGCGTGAGCGAGAACCGCGCAAGTCAAACGCCCGCCGCCGCGGACGCGACCGGCGCGCCCGCCGGACTTTCCGCGCGCGAGGCGGCCGCGCGCCTCGCCGCCGAAGGCCCCAACGAACTGCCGCATCCGCCGCCGCGCAGTTGGTGGGGAATCGCCTGGGGCGTCGCGCGCGAGCCGATGTTCGAGCTGCTGCTGGCGGCGGCCGCGATCTACGCCGCGCTCGGCGATCACGCCGAAGCGCTGCTGCTGGCGGGCTCCGCGATGGTCACGGTCGCGATCGCCGCCGTCCAGGAGCATCGCGCCGAGCGTGCGCTGGTGGCGCTGCGTGATCTGGCGAGTCCGCGCGCGCTGGTCATTCGCGACGGCGAACGCCGGCGGATTTCGGGCCGCGAAGTGGTGCGCGGCGACCTGATCATTTTGGCCGAGGGCGATCGCGTGCCGGCCGACGCCGAGCTGCTCGCCGCCAATGATCTGGAAGCCGACGAATCGCTGCTGACCGGCGAATCGCTGCCGGTGGGCAAGCATGCCCGGTCCGCGGCGGGCGCAACCCGGTATCCGGACGGCGAAGACCGTGCGATGGTTTTCGCCGGCGCGCTGGTGGTGCGGGGGCAAGGGCTGGCGCGGGTGACCGCGACCGGCGCCGCCAGCGAAATCGGCAAAATCGGTAAATCACTCGGTTCGATCTCCGAGGAGCCGAGTCCGCTCGCGATCCGCACACGCCGGCTGGTTCGCGTTCTCGCCGTGATCGGCGTCGCGCTAAGCCTGCTCGTGGCCCTCCTTTACGGCCTGACGCGCGGCTCATGGGTGCATGCCGCGCTGGCCGGAATCACGCTCGCGATGTCGCTGCTGCCGGAGGAGTTTCCGCTCGCGCTGACGATCTTTCTGGTGATGGGCGCGCGGCGAATCGCGCGCGCCAACGTGCTGACACGCCGCTCCGCCGCGATCGAAAGTCTCGGCGCCGCCACCGTGCTCTGCACTGACAAGACCGGCACGCTCACGCTCAATCGAATGGCGGTCGCGGCGCTGGCGGTCGATAGCGAGACCATCGCGATGGCCGATGGCCAGGCGCTAAACCCGAAGTTTTGCGAATTGCTCGAATACGGCCGGCTCGCCAGCGAAACCGACCCGACCGACGCGATGGAGCAGGCGTTGCTCGAGGCGGCGCGCCGCTTTCCGCCCGACTCCGGCCCGCTGCCGACGGCGGATTCCCCGGCCCAGGAATATGGCCTGAGCGGCGAACTGCCGGTAATGACGCATGCCTGGCCGGCCGGCGGCGATCGCTACGCCGTCGCCGCGAAGGGCGCGCCGGAAGCGATCGCGGGACTGTGCCGGATGTCGAACGTTCAGCACGCGGCGCTGCTCGAACAGGTCGAGCGGATGGCCGGGCACGGGATGCGGGTGCTCGGCGTGGCCCACGCAAAACATCGGGGCGGCGGATGGCCCGAGACGCCGCGGGGCTTTGCCTTCACGTTTCTCGGTCTGATTGGATTCGCCGATCCGCTGCGACAGTCGGCGCGCGCGGCGGTGCGCGAGTGCCGCGGCGCCGGAATCCGCGTGGTGATGGTCACCGGCGACTATCCGGCGACGGCGCGGGCGATCGCGCGGCAGGCTGGAATCGACGCCGAGGCGCCGATCGTGACCGGCGACCAACTGGCGCGGATGGCCGACTCCGAATTGCGCGAGGCCGCCCGTACCGCCGGCGTGTTCGCGCGGATCCGCCCCGATCAAAAGCTGCGTCTGGTCGAAGCGCTCAAGGCCAACGGTGAAATCGTCGCGATGACCGGCGACGGCGTCAACGACGCGCCCGCGTTGCGCGCGGCGCATATCGGAATCGCGATGGGCGGGCGCGGCGCCGACGTCGCCCGCGAGGCGGCGGCGCTGGTCCTGCTCGACGACGATTTCAACTCGATCGTCAAGGCAATCCGCCTCGGCCGCCGCATCCACGACAATCTGCGCAAGGCGATGGGCTATCTGCTGTCCGTGCATGTGCCAATCGCCGGCCTCTCGCTGCTGCCGCTGGTCAGCGGATGGCCGCTGGCGCTGCTGCCGGCGCATATCGCCTTCCTCGAACTGATCGTCGATCCGGTCTCCTCGATCGCGTTCGAGGCCGAGCCGGAAGAGCGCGGCGTGATGCTGCGGCCGCCGCGCCCGGCGAACAGTCCGCTGTTTTCGATCGCGACGGCGGGATGGGACGTGTTTCAGGGCGTCTGCGTGCTCGTGGTCACCGCGCTGATTTACGGGCGCGCGCTCGAACGCGGCCTGCCGGCGGACCAGGCGCGCGCCGCGGCCTTCGCCGCGCTGGTCGGGGGCAATCTCGTGCTGGTGCTGGCGGGCCGGTCCTTCAGCGCCTCACTCGGCGCGGCCTTCAATCCGCGCAATCCGGCGTTGTGGCTGATTTTCGGCGGAACGATAACGCTGCTCGCGCTCACGCTGGGGATTGCTCCAGTGCGCGCGCTGTTTCAGTTCGCGGCGCCGCCGCCCGGGCTGATCGCCGTCGCCGTCGCCGCGCCGATCGCGCTATTGGTCGGATTCGCCGCCGCCCAAGCTATCATCACGCGCCTGCGCCGCCGCTGAGCGCGCGCGGGGGAGATCGGCGCGCGCTCAACCCGGATTCGCGGCGAGCAGGGCCCGCGCCGCGATCACGTCCGGACTTTCGCCGCCGGCCGCGATCCGCCGGTACGGTTCAGCGACCAGCTCGCGCGCCGACGCGCTTTCGCCCCGCGCGAACAGGCTGCGGGCGAGCGCGGTCGCGGCGCGCAGCTCATGAATCAGGTTGCCGGTCGCGCGCGCCCGCTCGATCACGGCGCCGAGCGCGCGTTCATGGTCCTCCGGCGCCGCGCCCGCCAGCCGCAGAATCTCCGCTTCCGCCCACGCCACGGTCGGCCCGTCCATCAGCAGTTCGCCAACCGCCGCGTGGGCGTCCTGAATCGTATGGCGCGCCTCGTCGAAATGGCCGCCCAGCGCCAGGGCCCACGCCAGCAGCGCCAGATACCATCCGTAGGGCAGCCGCTGGCCGTTGGCGATCCAGCCGGTGATGCCGTGGCGCAGCCGCTCGATTCCGGCCGGCGCGTCGCCGCGCATCGCCAGCGCCCATCCGGCGTAAACGTCCAGACCCGAAGCGAACTGCGACAGATTCCGCGCATGGGCGAATTCGGCCGCCTGATGGGCGATCGCGAAGACCCGCTCGAAGTCGTTGGCCAACTGGTAGGTCGCGGCGACGTTGACCGCGCAGAACGCCAGATTGAACGGCTTGCCGGTCTGCCCGGCGATCGCCATCGCCCGTTCGCCGATCGCGCGCGCCTCGTCGGCGCGCCCCGCCAGCATCAGCGCGACCGACAGATAACTCAGCGCCAGCGGCGCGGCGTCAAGCAGGCGCCCGGCCGAATCGCGATCGCGGCCATGTTCGACGGCGGCGCGCAAATTTTCGATCGCCTCGGCCAGGCGTCCGCGATGCATCAGGGTGGCCCCGAGCGCGTAATGCGACCAGCAGAGCGAAAGCGGCGCGCCTTCGCCCCGCGCGATCTCCAGCCGCCGCTCGGCGAGGGTTTGCGCGGCGGCCAGCTCTCCGCGGCCCAGATAGGTCTGCCACAATCCGAGCAGAATTGAATTCTTGCCGCCGCCGATTCGTTCGCCCAGTTCGCTCGCGCGCCGGTAAACCTCTTCGACTTCGCGCGAGGCCAGGCCCTTGGTCGCGGTGTAAATCGAGCCGAGCGCGATCCGGAAGCCCATTTCGCGCTGGTCGCGCGCGCGCGAGGCCGGCGTGGTGAACAGCACCTCGAGGCCGCGCGCGTAATGGTTCGCGGCCTCGGTCAGCGCACCGCGCGCGGCCGATCGATCGCCCGCGTCGCTCCATGCGGCGGTCGCCGCCTCGCGCTCGCCCGCCTCCGTCAGATGAAAGGCCAGCGTCTCCGGCTCGGATTCGGCGACGCGCGGGAATTTTTCGCTGAGCGCGTGGGCGACCGCGCGATGCAGTTCGCGCCGGCGCGATCGCAGCAGGGAAGTGTAGGCCGCGTCGCGCACCAATCCGTGCTTGAAGAGATAAGTCGCGCGCGTGCCTGCTCCGTCGGCGGAAATCAGTTCGGCCGCCGCGATCCGTTCGAGCGCCGCCGCCAGTTCGGCGTCGTCGCGCCCGGCGATTTCGCGCAGCACCTCATGCGAAAACTCGCGGCCGATCACCGACGCGATCTGCGCCACCTCCTTGACCTCGCCGAGCCGGTCGATGCGCGCCATCAAAGAGTCCGCGAGCGTCGCCGGCACGCTGTCGGGCGCGTCGGCGGCGTCGCCCCGTTCCGCCATCACGCGCGCCAGCTCCTCGACGAACAGCGGCACGCCGTCGGTCCGTTCGGCGACCAGATCGAGCGCGCGCGCGTCGACAGCGGCGTGCGCCGCCGCCCGCGCCATCTCGCGGGTTTCGCGCCCGTCGAGCCGCCGCACCGGAATCCGCGCCTGATTCGCCGGCGCCGGCCATGGCGGCAGGAAGCCCGGCCGCACCGTGTAGACCAGCATCAGGCGCGACGCCGCCGAATGCGCGACCAGCGCGCGATGCAGTTCCAGGGTCGAGGGATCAGCCCATTGCGCGTCCTCGAGCACCATCACCAGCGGCTGCATCCCGGCCAGCGCGAAGACCCATTGCTCGAGCGTCGCGATCAGCCGGCGGCGCTTTTGCTCGGGCGGCGATACCAGCGGCGGATAGCGATCGGGCAGCGGCAGATCCATCATCTCGGCGATCAGCGGCAGCGCCTCTTCAAGCCTGAAGCCGGCCGCCGCCAATCCGGTCTCGAGTCCAACCAGCCGCTCTTCGTTCGATTCGCGCCCGCCGGAATTGAACGATTCCGCCAGCAGCGTGACCAGCGGCGCGAACGGCTTGTTGATCTCGAAGGGCGAGCAAAAGCTCTCCAGCCAGGTATGCCGGCGCACGCGCAGGGCTTGGTGGAATTGCCGCACCAGGCGCGACTTGCCGATGCCGGGTTCGCCCTCGATCAGCGCGACGCGGCCGGCGCCGCGTTCCGCCTGATCGTAGGCTTCGGCCAGCGCGCGCAATTCCGCCTCGCGGCCGACGAAGGGCGTCAGCGATTGCGCCGCATGCAGCCGGCTGCGCACGCCGGTCACGCGGATCACACGGTAGACCTCGACCACCGTCGCGACGCCCTTGAAACTTTGCACGCCGAGCGGTTCGACGACGAACAGGCCGCCGATCAGACGATTGGTCGCGCCAGTGATCACCAGACCATTCTCGGGCGCCGCCGCCTGGGCCCGCGCCGCGATATTCGGAGTTCCGCCGAGCGCGGTCGCCTCGCGGCGCGCGCCGCGACCGAGCTGCCCGACCATCACCGGACCGGTATCGATACCGGCGCGAACCCGGATACGCTTGCGCTCGGGCAGATCGCGGTTGAGCGCCTTGACCGCGTCGATCAGGTCCAGACCCGCGCGCACCGCCCGTTCAGCGTCGTCGCCATGCGCCTGCGGCCAGCCGAAGTAGACCACCACGCCATCGCCCTGGTATTGCGCGACGTAGCCGTTGAAGCGCCCCATCACCCGGCTTACCGTCTGATGATAAGACTGGAGGATTTCGTTGTATTCCTCGGGGTCGAGCCGCATCGTCAGCTCGGTCGAGCCGACCAGATCCGCGAACAGCACCGAGAGCTGCCGGCGTTCGCCGCGCGGACTGGAGTCGGCGGGCGCGGCGTTGGCGGGACGCTCCGGCGCCGCCGTCGCGGACGGCTCGATCGCGCCGTCGGCGCGAGGCGCGTGAAGTGCATCGTCGACCCGCGCGCCGCATTGGCCGCAGAAACGATCGTCCGGCTCGATCGCCGCGTCGCACACGGCGCATCGCGGCGTCAGCCGCGCCCCGCAATCGACACAGAAACGCTGGTCGGCTTGATTGCTCCGTCCGCAGCTTTGACAAACGGCGCCAGGCACTCCCCGTCCCCTTTGCCCGATTTAAGAAGACTTACGCCACTCCGCCGATTGCTGGCGGAATCCGGTTGACGCAGAATGAAAGCTAGCATGCCCGCCGCGCGGATGGCCATTGAGAATCGGCCCAATAGGCCTGATTCTGTTGGGGAAAACGGCGAATGTAATATCCGCCAATAACCACCATCCTGTCACCGGAGAGTGCAGGTTAAGGGAATTGCAACCATTGTCGGCACTGATAATCGGAGCCTCGGGACATCTGGGCAACGCAATCGCGCGCGAGCTGCTCGCGCGCGATTGCGCCGTCACCGCGATCGCGCGCCGGCCAACCCCGGCCGCGAATCTCGACGGATTGGCGGTACGCTACGCCGCGGGCGACTGTGAGCAACCTGACCAGCTCGACGCGTGGATCGCCGGCCACGATCTGGTGATCGACGCGGCCGCGCCCTATCCGGACGCACTGGCCGACGCCGCTGAAATCGATCGCCAGCGCGAGCGGGCGCACCGGCGGATGACGACGCTGATCGACGCCGTGCGGCGCCATCGCGCGCGCCTGCTGTTCGTCAGCTCGTTCACCACGCTGGCGGACCGGGCGCGCGGAATCGAACGGCTCCAGCGCGAATTGGTCCGCCGCTCCCATCCGTATTTCGCGATCAAGGCCGCGATGGAATCAGTCGTGATCGAAGCGGCGCGAGCCGGGACGCCGGCGGCGGTGATCAATCCGACGCTAAGTCTCGGACCATGGGATTTGAAGCCGCGCCAGCGATGTTTCATTCCGCGCCTGCTGGCGGGCGAGGCGCCGGCCGGGATCGCCCATTTGGTAAACGTGGTCGACGTGCGTGATGTCGCCCGCGTCGCGCTCGGGGCGATCGAGGCGGAGCGCTGGGGCGAGCCGATCGCGGTGGTCGGCCATAATATTTCGCTTCAGGCGCTGATCGAATGGATTTGCGAGCTGGGAGGCGCCGCGCCGCCGCGGTTCGTCGCGCCGGCGGCGCTCGGCGTCGCGGCGGCCTGGTGGAGCGAAGCCGCGGCCGGCGCGATCGGACATCAGGCTCCCGCGCC
>JAJXYM010000013.1 GCA_021780585.1 Deltaproteobacteria bacterium | reverse complement strand
CGTTCCGGTGGCCTGCTCGATCTGGAGCGCGGCGAGCGGACAATCGGTGGTCATGATTTGCGCTTCGGCGGCGCGCATTCCGGCGAACGCCTTTTCGCCCCATTTCATCGAGAGCGGGAAAAATTCTGTTTTCATCGCCCACGTGCCGTCATGGGCGGTGCAGGCGTCGACGGTGGCGACTTCGACTCCCGGTATCTGGCGCATCAGGTCGCGCGAGCGGAGTCCAATCGCCTGGGCCTTCAGATGGCACGGCACATGATAGGCGACCTTGCCCGGCGTCGATTTGAAATCGCGATCGAAATTACCGGCGCGGCGCAATTGATCGAGCAACTCGCCCGGATCGACGATCGCGGCGGCGACCTCGCGCGCTTCGGGCGTGCCGACCAGCGTCGGATATTCGCGCCGCAGCGTCATCGAGCAAGTCGGATTGATCGCGGCGATTTTGAAGCCCTGGCGCGCGAGCGGCAGCAATTCGGCGACGTTGGCGCGCGCCTGCTTTTGCGCAAAGGCGACGTCGCCGCCGTCCAGCGCCGGCATCCCGCAGCAATTCTGTCCGGGACTCGTCAGCGCGCAGCCGTTGCGCGCCAGCACCTTGACCAGCGCCTGACCCGGCGCGGGATTGTAGTAATTGACGAAACAGGTATGGAAAATCGCGACCTTCGCGGCCGGCGCGGCCGGGGCCGGCGGCAGCCCGGTGCGGGCGAGCCATTTCTCGAAGGTTTCGCTGGCGAACTCGGGCAGTTTTTTATCCCGATGGATGCCGAGCAGGCGTTCCATCACGCGGCGCTGCAACTGGCCGCGGCAGGCCCAGTTCGCCAGCGCGGGCATTTTCGCTCCGAGCTTGCCCGCGCGATCCGGATCGCCGAGCATTTTCTCGCGCCGCGCGATTCCGTTTTCCCGCGCCCGCACGGCGCGCGCGCGCAGCACCAGGGCGGGGAAATCGAGCTGGAACTCATGCTTGTCGCGCGGCGTGTAGGGACACTTCACCTCGCACAGCTTGCATTCCCAGCACAGATCGAGCACCCGCTCCTTTTCGGCGCGCGGCACGTTGCGGATATCCTCGCCGTGACGATCGATCGCCTGGAACAGATCAGGAAACGACTGGCACAGATTAAAGCACAGCCGGCATCCGTGACAGACGTCGAAGACCCGGTCGATTTCGCCGTCGAGTTTGGCGCGATCCCAGTACTTCGGTTCGTTGGGGTCGTAGGAGAGGCCGTCGGTGGGTCGGGATTCGATTCGGCTCATCGCGTGGATTCCGCCTGCGGATAAATCGGCGCGGGTTGCGGGGCCGGCGGACGCGCCCGTAGCGGATACGAGCGCGCCGCCGCGAGATACACGGCGCAGGCCGGCCCGCCCGCTTCAGACGGAGCGCGCCGGTCCTTTCGCCGGCGATGGCCGCGCGGCCGGGATTAAACGGCCGCGGCGGATCGCCTAGAGCGTTCCGGTCGCCTTGGAGAAGCGGCCGGCGTGCGATTTCTCGGCTTTGGCCAGCGTTTCGAACCAGTCGGCGATTTCACCGAAGCCCTCTTCGCGCGCCGTCTTCGCCATCCCCGGATACATGTCGGTGTACTCGTAGGTTTCGCCGTGCACGGCGGACTTGAGATTGAGCATGGTGTCGCCGATCGGCTGGTCGGTCACCGGATCGCCGACCGTCTTGAGATAGTCCAGATGGCCGTGGGCGTGGCCGGTCTCGCCTTCCGCGGTGTCGCGGAACAGACCGGCGATTTCGGGCTGGCCTTCAACGTCCGCGACCTTGGCGAAATAAAGATAGCGGCGGTTGGCCTGGCTTTCGCCGGCGAAGGCGTCTTTGAGGTTCTGATGGGTTTTGGTGCCTTTGAGGCTCTTGCTCATTGTGATCGCTCCCTATGGGTTTTGCTTCAAGCGGGGTTTGCCTGGACTTGAGCGGCGCGCTTGCGGGCGCGGCGAGATTTTGGCGCCCGTCCCGCGCCCGCGTCCAGACCTGCGCAATCGTCGCATAGCGCCTGGATTTCCAGCGACCATCCGAACGGCTTGAATCCGGGCGCGGCCAGCGCGCCCGCCAGCGCGCGCTCCAGCCCCGCGATTTCAACGTCGCGGATCCGCCGGCAACGCACGCAGACCACGTGATGATGCGGTTCGAGGTTGCCGTCGTAGCGGGCGCTGTCGTGCAGCGTCGTCACCTTGCGCGCCTCGCCGATCCGGCAGAGCGTCTCAAGCGTGCGATGCACGGTGGCGAGCGAGACGTGCGGATGGCGCCGGCGCACTTCGGCGCAAATCGCCTCGGCGCGCGGATGGTCGGTCGCGCCGAGCAGCGCCTCGATGATCGCGAGGCGCTGGGGCGTCACGGCGAGTCCGCCGCGCCGGCATCGGGCGGCGAATTCAGCCATCCGGGCGCGGGCGTAGGCGGCGCGCCGGTTATCCTTGACGATGCGCAGTTCCATTTCTCAAGTGATAATTACTATCATCGGCGCCGGCGCGCGGTCAAGCCGGACTCCCCGCGTCCGGGCCGCGCGGCGGGCGCGGGATTGGACTTGCCCCGAAGCGGCGCGGATTGCTACTTTCTGTAGAGATCAGGCGCGGCGCTTCCGGGGGGCGAAGCGTTATCGGCGTCCGTTGGCGGAGCGCTCCCGCGCGCGTCGCCGCCGCGCGTCGATTCCCCGCCGCATCCGACGGAGCGCAATTCCAGTGCTTCACGATGTTCGCGCTGGCAATAAAATCGACGCCTGGGCCGAAACGGCAAGGGCGGCCGAGCCGCTCAAGGCGTTGCTCGAGGCGGGTTTCGACGCGATGGCGATATTCGCGGGCGAGGGCGCGCGGCTGGTCGCGGCGAATCGCGCCTTCGCGCGGCTGTTCGCGATCGATCCGGCGCAAGCGGCCGGGCGCCGGCTGGCGGAACTGGGCATCGCCGACGACGCCCAGGCGACCGCGCTCGCCGCGCGGCTCAGCGCGGGCGGGAGGGTGCGTGGCGCGCGGACGCATCTGCGCGCGCGGGACGGGCGGCGGATGATCGCGCTGATCGGCGCGGGCCGGATCGAACTGGCCGGCCGCGACGCCGTCGCGGTGACCTTCCGCGACGGCGGACGCGGGCGCGCCGCGCGGGCGCGGTTTCGCGCAGCGGCCCAGGCGGCGGGACGGCTCAAGACCGCGTTCATCGCCAATCTGAGCCACGAGATCCGCACTCCGCTCAACGTCATCCTTGGGTACGGCGAGCTGCTGGCGGAGCATCTGGAGGAGATCGGCGACGCCAGCCAGAGCGACGCCCTGGAGGCGCTGCAGCGCGCCGGGCGGCGTCTCGGCGAAACGATCGGCGAAATCCTCGACTACGCGCGGCTGCAGGCCGGCGCGCTCGAATTGCGTCCGGCCGCGATCGAGCTCGGCCCGCTGATCGCGGCGGCCTGCGCCGAGGCGCGGCCGGCGGCCGCGGCGCGCGGACTCCGGTTGGTCCTGGAAGACGCCGCGCCGGGCGCGATCGTGCGCTGCGATCGCTATTGTCTGGAGGCGGCGATCGCGGCCCTGCTGCGCAACGCGATCAAGTTCACCGAACGCGGATGGGTCGCGGTGCGGATCGAACGCGACGCGGCGGGCGCGCTCGAACTGGCGATCGCGGACACCGGCGTGGGAATTGGCGCGGACTATCTGGCGCGGTTGTTCGAACCGTTTTCGCAGGAGCAGGCGAGCGCGTCACGCCGTTTCGAGGGCGTCGGACTCGGCCTGACGCTGGCCTATCGCTTGATCGCGCTCAATGGCGGCCGGCTTACGGTGCATAGCGTGAAGGGCCGGGGCGCCACGGTTACGATTCGTTTCGCCGAAGCGGCCGGACGCGGCTGATCCGGATTGCGGCCACCGACCCGGTTGCGTAATCCGCGCCGCGCCCGGCGCGGCCCGCGGGGACGCGGATTACGCGCCGTCACGGGTTTCCGGCGCTCGGCGAACCCGTCTGCTAGACTTTCATTCGATGGACGCGAGCGCGTTTTCGCCGGATTTGCGGGGCCTTGCGGCGCGGGTCGCCGAGCGGGTCGGCGCACCACAAGCGGCCGGAGCGTTGACGCTGGTGCGCGAGCGCGCCCCGGACGAGCGGCTGGCGCTGGCGATGCTGCTCAAGCTGGCCGAGCATGACCGCGATCGGCTGGCGCGCGCGCTGGCGGACCCGGCGCTCGGCAGCGATCTGATCTTCTGTCTCGGCGGTTCGGAACTGGTGGGCGACGGACTGGCGGCGACGGGAGCGGAATGGCCCGCGCTGTTCGCGGCGGCGCGCAGCGTGGCGCCGACCGAGTTGATGCGCGCGATCGCGTTCGCGCCGGGCGCGCCGGAGGCGGCCGACGCGGCGGCGCTGGGCGCGTTCAAGCGGCGCGAGTTCCTGAAAATCGCGATCGCCGATCTGCTCGGACGGGCGGGCGTGCTCGAGACCACGGGCGCGTTGTCGCGTCTGGCCGACGAATGTATCCGCGGCGCGCTGGGAATCGCGCTGGCGGCGACCGGCGATCGGGCCGGCCTCGGCGCGGATTTCTGCGTGGTCGCGATGGGCAAGCTGGGGGCGCGCGAGCTCAATCTGAGTTCGGATATCGACCTGGTCTATCTGTTCGCGGGCGCGGCCGACGCGGCGCGGCTGGAAGCGGCGAGCCGGCTGGGCGAGACGCTCACGGAGCTGCTGGCGGCGCGATGCTTTCGCGTCGACCTGCGCTTGCGGCCGGGCGGCCGGGGATCGCCCCTGGCGATTCCACTGGTCAGCGCGCTGCGCTGGTACGAAAGCATGGGCGACACCTGGGAGCGGGCGGCGCTGCTGCGGGCGCGGCCGGCGGCCGGGGCGATCGCGGCGGGCGCGCGGCTGCTCGAGGACTTGGCGCCCTTCATCTATCGGCGCTATCTGGATTTCGACACGCTCCGGCAATTGCGCGCGATGAAGCGGCAGATCGAGCGCGAGCTGGGTTCGCCGGAACGGGTCGCGCGCGATTTGAAACTGGGCCGCGGCGGCATCCGCGAGCTCGAATTTTTCGTGCAATCGCTCACGCTGATATACGGCGGGCGCGATCCGCGGCTGCGCACCACCGGGACGATCGGCGCGATCGACCGGCTCGAGGCGCACGATTATCTGGCGGCGCGGCTCGCGCGGAAATTGCGCGAGGCCTATCTCCTGTTGCGCGACGCGGAGCATAAGCTGCAGGTCGTCGCCGGGCTGCAGACCCATGCGTTGCCGGCGACGCCCGCGGCCTTCGCGGCGCTGGCGGCGCGGATGGGCTTCGGCAAGGGAACCGACGCGCCGGCGCGGCTGGGCGCGCGCTTGCGCGAGTCGCGCGAGTTCGTCGCGCGGCAGTTTCGCGAGATGCTGGCGGGCGGCGGCGAACGCGGCGAACATGAAGCGTCGGCCTCCGCGCTGGCGGCATGGCGCGCGGCGGGCGATCGGACGCAGGCCGCGGCGGCGCTCAAGGAGCTCGGCTTCGCCCATCCGGCGGAAAGCGCCAACCATCTGGCGCTGCTGGCGGAGGGCGCGCCGCGGGCGTCTTCGAGTCCGCGCCGGCGCGAGCTGATCGAGCGGCTCAGTCCGGCGCTGATCGACGAAATCCGCACGCTCGCCGATCCGGACCTCGCGTTGCGCAATCTCGCTTCGTTTATCGCGGCGGTGGGCGCGCGGACGTCATTCCTTGCGCTGCTCGAAGAGCATCCGGCGACCCGCCAGGCGCTGCTCAAACTGTTCGCCTCGAGCGACCATCTGTCGACGCTCTTCATCCGCCATCCGGAACTGCTCGACACGCTGGTGCGTTCGGACCTGGCGCGGACGCGGCGGCGGCCGGAGCAATTGCGCGCGGAATTGCGCGGACTGGTCGCGGCGAGCGGGGATTTCGAGGCGCGGCTGGACGCGATCCGATCGTTCCGGCATCAGGAGTTCCTGCGCATCGCGATCGCCGATCTGGCAGGCGGCCTCGAACTTGAGGAGTTGCAGACCGAACTGACGCATCTGGCGGAGACGGTGCTGGGCGAAGCGCTCAGGCTGGCGCGCGCGGAAGTTGGATCGCGCCGCGGACTGCCGGCCGGGCTGGCGCTGTGCGCGATCGCGATGGGGCGGCTGGGAGCGGCCGAGATGTCGTACAATTCCGACCTCGACCTGATCTTCGTTTACCATCTGGGCGGCGAGGCGAACGGCATGGGCCACGAGGGGGCGACCCGCGTGGTGCAGAAGCTGATCGCGATTCTGGAGGCGCCGACGCGCGAGGGAATCGCCTACAAAATCGATCTGCGGCTGCGGCCGTCGGGCAATGCGGGGCCGCTGGTGGCGTCGCTCGGCGGCTTCCGCGAATACCATCGGCAAAGTTCCTCCGTATGGGAGCGGCAGGCGCTGGTGCGCGCGCGCGTGATCGCCGGCGACAAGTGGCTGTGGGACGAAGTCGAGGAAGCGCGGCGCGAATTCGTCTATGGACGCGGAATCGGCGCGGCCGAGGTCGCCGAGATCGCGGCGATGCGGGCGCGGATGGAGCGGGAGATTGGCGCGGAAAGCCGTGAACGGCTGAATCTCAAGCAGGGGCGCGGCGGGCTGGTCGATATCGAGTTCCTGACCCAGATGATGGCGCTGCGCCACGGCCATGCGTTCCCGGAGCTGCGCCGGCGCGGCACGATCGCGCTGATTCGGGCGCTGGGCGAGGCGCGCCTGATTCCCGGCCGCGCGGCGGAGGAGCTGGAAGCCGACTATCGGTTTCTGACGCGGCTCGAAAACCGCCTGCGGATCGAAACCGATCAGGCGGCGTGGGCGTTGCCGACGAAACTCGACGATCTGGCTCCGCTGGCGCGCCGGATGGGCTACGAGGGCGCGGGCGCGGCGGCCCAATTGCGCGACGAACTCGAGCGCCGCCGCGGCCGCGTGCGCGCGGCGTTCGAAGCCTGTTTCGCGCGGGAGCGGGAGGTAGCCGACGGTCCGGCGGGAGCGTCGAACGCGCCGGTCGCGTAGCGCGGCGGAGATTTTCCCGCGCGGCTAAAAATCGACCTTCAGACCCGAGACGAAATTGATCGTCGGCGCGGGAAAGCCGAAGGTCTCCGCGTAATGGCGATCCAGCAGGTTATCGATTCGCGTGAAAATCATTTCGTCGCGCACGAAACTCCACGTGAAGCCGGGCGAATAAGTCGCCGCGAGATCGACCCGATGGTAGGCGTCGTGATTCGTGATCGTTCCGACCGGCGTAATATCCGCGCGGTCGCCGACGAAAGTATAGGCGACCGTGATCGTGCCGCTGTCTTCGGATCGGAAGAGCGCGGCGCGGGTGTAATCGACCAGCGCCTGCGCCGAATATTTCGGCACGCGCGTCGGCTGGATATCCCGCGCGATCGAGACGTGGGTTTCGTCGAGATAGGTGAAGCTGCCGGATAGCGTCAGACCCTTGAGCGGATGGGCCGAGGGAATGAATTCGATGCCCTGGGTGTCGACGCGGCCGGCGTTGCCGGCGTGCGCGCCGTCGGGACAGGTCGATGCGTTATACGCGCACGGCACGGCGACGATTAGATTATGCACGCGGCGCGAGAAATAGTTGGCGGTCACGTCGAAGCCCTCGCCGAAGTCCTTGGTCACGCCGCCATCCCATTCGGACGAAATTTCCGGCTGCAGATTGGGATTGCCATAGCCGGGAAAATAGAGCGAATCGAAATCCGGCGCGCGAAAGCCTTCGCTGTAGCTGCCGCGGAAGGTCAATCCCCGCGCGGGAAACGGAATCGCCACCGCCCACGACGGACTGACCTCGTCGCCGAACTGGGTATTGCCGTCGACGCGAAAACCGCCGGTCGCGATCAGGTGATTATCGAAAAAATGACCCTCCTGCTCGATATAGCCGGAATAGTCGTCGCGATGCGCATTGAACATCGTGAGCGACTGCGTGACGGGCGGCGGGCTGAGAAAGAAATAGTCGCTTTGCGAATGGGCCCAGCGGTCGCGGAACTCGAAGCCGATCAGCGAACGGAAGTTCCGATTCCAGCGGTAGATCGCCTGCGCGATCGCGCCGCGCGTCTCCTGCGCGATATGGTCGGCCTCGAAAATATCGAAGCCGCTGAAGGGCGGCGCATTGATCCGGAGCATGTCGCGCACGAAATAGCCGCTCAGGCTGGTGGTCAGCTTCTCGCTGAAGCGATGGTCGATTTCGCCCTTGTAAAGCATGAATTCCGTGCGCTGATGGGCGACCGGATTGATCGGGATGCCGGCGTAAATCGAATAATTGGCGAGACCGACATTCGCGGCGGTATAGCGGGCGAAGCCGCGGACCGTGGTGTCGGGATCGAGATGGTAATCGAGGCGCATCGCGCCCGAGAGATTGTCGGAACCGTCGTTGCGGCGAAGAAAGCCGTTGGTCGAAAAATAGGAAAGCGCGCCGGAAAAGGCGAGTTTGCCCTCCGCGCCGTCCGCCGACAGCACCTGGCGCTGAGTCCCGGCGTTGCCGCCCTCCGACAGCATACTGAACTTCGGCGCGCCCGAGCCTTCCTTCGTGATCATGTTGACCACGCCGCCGATCGCCTGCGAACCATAAAGCGAACCGCCCGCCCCGCGCACGACTTCGATCCGATCGAGATCGTCGGTCATCAGATTGCTCAGATCGAACGAGCCGTCGGTCGAATCGTTGAGCGGCACGCCGTCGATCATGACCAGCGTTTGCGCCGGCGTGGCGCCGCGGATCGAGACTTCGGCGAGCGTGCCGGGCGAGCCGTCCTGCGTGACCTGAACGCCCGGAACTTCACGCAGCGCGTTGGTCACGTCATGCATCTGCTGGGCGTTGATCTGCGTATCGGTGACCACGGAGGTGGGCGTGCCGACTTCGCCGAGCGGCGTCTTCATCCGCGTGGCGGTGACGACGATCATCATGCGGGGCAATTTCTTGCGACGCTTGTCCGCGTTGTTCTCGGCCGCTTGCGCTTGCGCCTGTCGCGGCGCGGGCGGACCGGAGGATTTCGCCGCCCCGGCCGGCTTCGCCCGCGGCGCGACCGAACCCGCCGCCGGCGCGGAGGACGAAGCGGGCGCGGACGCGGCCGGAGTTTCCGCGACCGCGGCGGTCGGGCGTATCAAGCCCGCAATCGCCACAAGCATGAATACGGAAAAAATCGAGCGCCACATGACCACCCTCGTGATGCGGCGTCGGCGTTCGGCGAGGCGACGCAGCGGGCGGCCTCGGCAGGCCTCCGACGCTCAGAGCGAGCTCGGGCGGCGCATGGAGTCGAGCCGCGGCCGCCATCCCCGCGGAAGGCAGACAGCCAAGTCATCCGATCGGTCTCCTGGCTTGGGAATCGCGCTCGGGCCCGCCTTCCCGCTGACGCGGTGGCGTGATGGGCCTCCGTCCTCCCTCACAGTTGCGGGGCAGCGCCGGATTTTCACCGGCTTCCCGTGCATCGGATGCGGCCTGATTAGATATGCCAAGGCGTGCGGCGGGTCAATATCCTGCGCAACATTTTCATGACCGTCAAAAGCGCGCGTTAACGACCGCCGCACCTCGGCGACCGCCGGGCGAATTCATGGCCGGGCGGAAATCGGCTAGCCTCGTACGCGATGGCGCGGGTGACGTTTATCACGGGTGGCGCGCGTAGCGGCAAGAGCGGTCATGCGCTGGCGCTGGCGGCGGAATCGACGGGGGCGCGGCGCTACTTTATCGCGACGGCCGAGGCGCTCGACGACGAAATGCGCGCGCGTGTCGCGCACCATCGCGCGCATCGCCCGGCGGAGTTCGTCACGGTCGAGGCGCCGATCGCGCTCGCGCGGGCGCTG
>JAJXYM010000101.1 GCA_021780585.1 Deltaproteobacteria bacterium | reverse complement strand
GAGAGTTTGTGAATTTATTTGATTTATCAAAAAAATTCCGCCGAGTTCACTTGGAGAATTTCTCGAGTTTCGACCGCAAAGCGGAAAAATTCACAAACTATTAGCGCGGCGCGGGGTCGGCCGCGCGCGGCGGCTGAACGGATGCGGAGCGAACGTCCGGGGCCTTCGGCGCTACGCCGCGCGGCAGGTGGATGATCTGCCCAACGAACAACTGATTTATGTCGCCAAGCTGCGGGTTCGCCGCGATCAGTTGATCGATTCCGGACTTCGATCCGAAATAGCGAATGGCGATTTGCTCCAACGTATCGCCGGGCCTGACGATGATTTGATTTGGCCGCGCCGAAGCCGCGGGAGCCGCGGACGGTTGCTGAACTTCGGCGCCCGCGGCGGCGACGGCCGGAGGCGGGCTCGCTTGCGGCGCGATGGCGTCGCTTTTCGGCGCCGCCGCCACGGCTCCGGGCGCGACCGGCGCCCGCGATTCGGCCAAATGCGGCGTGGGAGATTTGGCGGCGTCGGCCTCGCGCCGGTTTTCGGATGCTTTTCGGCGCCCGGCCGCTCGACTGTCCGGCCGAACCGCCGGTTCGTTCGCCCTGGCGAACGGAACGGTACGGCGAAGCAGCCAATCCGACCAGCCATTCGGATAGACCAGCGTTGTCAGAATCAGCCCCGCGAGTGCGCCGCCCGCGATCAGCGCGGGAATCGCCAGCGCCCGCGCGCGGGATTTCCGCTGGATGACGCCGACCGAATCGTGATATTCCGCGGCGACTTTCTTCGCGGTCCGGTAACTGACCTTTCTTTCCCCGGCGTTCAACGCCGCCTGCATCGCGTTTTGGCAGAGCATATTGATTTTTCGCGGAAGTCCGTCGCCGCGCTGAAGCAAACGCTGCAAGGCGCGCGGCTCGAAGATGGCCGAAGACTTGCCGCCCTGGGCGCTCAGCCTGAGCTCCACGTACATGGCCGCCTCCGCGGCGTCCAGCGACCTGAGAACTCCGCGCGACGAAATTCGCTGATTCAGTTGGCGCAGTTCCGGCTTCTTCAACCGCTCGGCAAGTTCCGGCTGACCCACCAGAATAAGCTGCAAGTATCGGCCTTCGCGTTGACCGCGATTCGACAGGAGCCGCAGTTCCTCCAATACGTCGTCGCTCAACACCTGGGCCTCGTCGATGACGATCGCGATCCGCTCGTCCTTCCCGTGAAGCTCAACCAGATGGTCCAGCGCGCGGAGGTAATCCAGCTTCGTCGTTCCCGCGGAGTAAAGCTTAAACTGAGTCAGGATTAACCGCATTATCTCGAGGAACGAGAGCTTGGGGTCGTCGATGTGCGCGATCCGCACCCGCTTGTAATCGCGCTGCAACAGCGAATATATGAGGGTGGTTTTTCCGGTTCCGGCTTCGCCGGTCAGCATGGTTAAACCGCTCAAATCCCCCGACAGTCCCGATTCGAGCGTGGTGAGGCCCTGCAAATGAGTCGGGCTGAAATAGACGGCGCTTTTAGGTGATGCGGGCAGGAAAGGAGGACCCTTCAGCCGAAAATACTGATAGTACTCCATTTGACCTCAATTATTATATTCTTGTTCAACTACAATATTCCTGTTCCACCAAGAGCAAAACAATCGCGTCGCCGGCAAACCGCGCCATCACGCCCGTCCCTGCGAATCGGCAGTCCGGCCCGACGCCTGGACCGGGCCGCGAAAACCGATCGTTTATCGCCCCTCGCCATCACTTTTTTTTATCATATTAATCATACATTGGCGCTGCGAATTTCGCTCGCGAAATCCCACTGAACATGACCGCGCGCATTGAAAGTATCGTTTGCTCTCACCGGCCGCGACGGCTGTGGTCGCCAAACGCCGGAAGAGACTTTCGACGCCAATCAAGGCCAAGCTACGCCAGCGAATGCGATGCCGCCGCGATCGCCGATATGGCAGCGCGCCGCTTCAACAGCGAGGCTATCGCGAAGGCGCCAGCATCTTGATGGAAAAACTTGCGCCGCGGCTTCAGGGAGATTATTCGCGGCGCGACTTACCGACGATTCCGTAACCGGTTGAAAGAATTGGAGAACTCAAGCTGATTTCGGAAGGTTAAAAAACAGTCCGGACTGTTTGTAACCGTCGGGAATGTTTGTTAGCTTGCCGCTCGCGACGACAACCGTTGTCGCACGTCGATGCCATGATCGGCGCGGGTGACGACAATGCCGGGACTTCAGGAAGAACGCAGCGCTGAAACCCGTCGCAAGCTGCTCGACGCGACGCTCGAATGTCTCCACGAATTTGGCTACGCGGGAACGACGACGCCGGAAATCGCGCGGCGGGCGGGGGTCTCGCGCGGAGCGCAATTGCATCATTACCCGCGCAAGCGGGAGCTGGTCGTAAGCGCGCTGGAACATGTTTTCACGCTCCGGCTTGAGCAGTTTCGCAGGGCGGCGGTCGAATTGCCGGTCGGCCGCGAGGCCCGCGTCAACGCCCTGATCGATCTGCTGTGGCCGGCCTTCCGCGGCGCGTCGTTCTACGCCTGGCTGGAACTGGTGGTGGCGTCGCGGACGGACGAGGCCCTGCGCGCGGCGGTGCGCGACGCGAGCCGGCGCTTCGCCGACGGGGTCGGGGAAATCCTGGCGGCGATTTTTGGCCTGGACGAAGGCGCGCAAGGCCCGGCCGGCGCGATCGAGTTCGTGATCTTCGGCCTGCTCGAGACGCTCGCAATCGAGCATGCGCTGCGCGACGCCGAGGGCGCCGATCGGGCCGAGTTCGACGCCGCGATCGGTTTTCTCAAGACGCTGGCGAATTTCGTCGTCGCGCAATCGACCGGGCGGGCTTGCAACTCCACGATCGAGGACGGCCGCTGATGGACGAGCAGATTTATTTCAATCCGTGGGACGAGGCGTTCCGCGCCAATCCCTATCCTTATTATCGCCCGCTCTATGGCCGCCCACCGTATCCGCTGAACCTGTTCATCCCGATGGCGCTGGTGGCGAATTACGACCACGCGGTTGAAATCCTGCAGGACCATCAGCGCTTTTCCAGCAAGCAGCAGACCACTTCGGCGTTCGAGGAGCAGGACCGGACGCTGTTCGCCGGATCGGCGACGATGCTCTTTTCCGATCCGCCGACCCATACGCGACTGCGCAAGCTGGTGAGCCGCGCCTTCACGCCCAAGCGAATCAGGGACCTCGAACCGCGTATCCGCGAGATCTCGGCGACGCTGCTCGACCGCGCCGCGACCCGTGGCGAAATCGAAGTCGTCGCCGACCTGGCTACTCCCCTGCCGGTGATGGTTATCGCGGAGATGCTGGGGATTCCGCCGGGCGATTACGAACGCTTCAAGCATTGGTCGGATCGGGTGGTCGAGAGCGACAATGTGCCGCCCGGGATGCCGCTGCCGGAGGAGATTAAGCAGGCGGCGCGCGATTTGCGCGCCTACTTCAGCGCCGCGATCGAGGCGCGCCGGCGCGCGCCCGGCGACGATCTGATCAGCGCGCTGGTGGCCGCGCATGACGAGAACGACGCGCTCGACGCGGGCGAATTGCTGGCGTTCGTGCTGCTGCTGTTGCTGGCTGGCAATGAAACGACCACGAATCTGATCGGCAACGGGATGCTGGCGCTGGGGCGGAATCCCGATCAGCTCGAACTGCTGCGCGGGCGCCCGGAGCTGGCGCCCCGGGCGGTCGAGGAGATGCTGCGTTACGACGGTCCGGTGCAATCCACGGTGCGCCATAATCGCGAAGTCGTTGAAATCGGCGGCGCGCGAATCGAGCCGGAGACGATGATCTTCGTGATTCTGGCGGCGGCGAATCGCGACCCGGCGCATTTCCGCGATCCCGATCGCTTCGATATCACGCGCGAGCCGGACGGCCATCTGGCGTTCGGCGACGGAATCCATTTTTGCCTCGGCGCGGCGCTGGCGCGGTTGGAGGCGGCGATCGCGTTCGGCGCGGCGGTCGCGCGCTTTCCGCGCTTGCGCCTGGCGCAGCCGGACGCGACGGCGCATTACAAAGGTTCGTATTTCCTGCGCGGGCTGAGCGCACTGCGGATGGCGATAAAATAGGGCGAGGTGCTGCAATGGCGGCGGCGATCGAAAGCGAAGCGATCTATTTCAATCCGTGGGACGAGGCGTATCGCGCGAATCCGTACCCTTATTACGCGCCGCTCTATCGCCGTCCGCCCCATCTGATGAATTTGTTCATCCCGATGGCGCTGGTGGGGCGTCATGCCGACGTGAACGCGATTCTGCGCGACCATGAGAACTTTTCGAGCGTGCCGCCGTGGTCGCCGTTCCTGGAGCAGAGGCTGGTGGTGTTCGGCACGGCGCCGCGGGTGGTTTTTTCCGACCCTCCCGTCCATACGCGGCTCAGAAAACTCGTCAGCAAGGCGTTTACGCCGCGGCGGATTCGCGATCTGGAGCCGCGCATCCGCGAAATCGCGGCGGAGCTGATGAAGCAGGCGCGCGCCCGCGGCAAGTTCGAGGTGATGGCGGACCTGGCGAACCTCCTGCCCGTGATGGTGATTTCGGAGATGCTGGGAATCTCCGCGCGCGACTACGAGAACTTCAAGCATTGGTCGGACGTGGTGGTCGAGTCCGACATGATTCCGCCGGGCGTACCGCTGCCGGATCGGGTAAAGGACGCATTCA
This sequence comes from Deltaproteobacteria bacterium, assembly GCA_021780585.1. Taxonomy (GTDB): domain Bacteria; phylum Desulfobacterota; class Binatia; order Binatales; family Binataceae; genus JADMIL01. The sequence continues at coordinate 5,096 of JAJXYM010000101.1, read as the reverse complement.
ACGCGCTGCGGACCTTTTTTATCGGGGAGATCGAGCGGCGCCGGCGCGAACCGGGCGCCGACCTGGTGAGCGCGCTGGTCGCGGCGCACGACGACGCCGACGCGCTTACCGAGGAAGAATTGATCGCGTTCGTGGTGCTGCTGCTGATGGCCGGCAATGAGACCACGACGAATCTGATTGGCAACGGGATGCTGGCGCTGGGGCGGAATCCCGAACAGCTCGAACTCCTCCGCGCGCGGCCGGAGCTGATGCCGCGAGCGATCGAGGAGATGCTGCGTTACGATTGTCCGGTGCAATCGGCGGCGCGCTATCCCAAGCATGACGTAGTGGTCGATGGCGTGGAGATCAAGGTCAACACGCCGACCTTCATTATCGTCGCGGCGGCGAATCGCGATCCGGAGAAATTCGACCATCCCGAAAGGTTCGATATCACGCGCGATCCGAACGAGCATCTGGCCTTCGGCGACGGAATCCATTTTTGCCTCGGCGCGTCGCTGGCGCGGATGGAAGGGGCGATCGCGATCGGCGCGGCGCTGGAGGCCTTTCCGCGCCTGCGGCTGGCCGATCCCGAGGCGCCGCTGGCCTACAAAGGTTCGTATTTCCTGCGCGGCCTGAGTTCGCTCACAATGGCGGTGGACTGACGCGCGGCCGTCCCGGCGAAACGGGCGGGCGCGGCGCCATACGGATGAGCGATTCGACCACCCCCGATCAGACGCCCGGCGCGGTGCGCACGCCGCGCCGCCTTCCGGCCTGGCTGCCGATACCGCCGTTCACGCCGCGGCAATGGCGCGTCTTCGGCATCTCGACCACGGCCGGCTTCTTCGACGTTTATGACAGCGCGCTGCTCAGTCTCGCGCTCAAGCAGATCCAGCGCGGCCTGCAAATCGCCGAGGGTCGGCTCGGCGCGATGCTCTCGATCATTCGGCTGGGTTATCTGCTGTCGCTTTTGATTTCGCCGCTGGCGGACATCTTCGGCCGGCGCAGCCTGCTGCTCTACACGATAATCGGCTACACCATCTTCACGGCGGCCAGCGCCGTCGCGCCGCATCGCCAGGGCTTTGTCGCGACGCAGTTCATGGCGCGGGGATTCTCCGGCGCCGAAGCGACGATTTCGCTGGTGATTCTGGCCGAAGAGGTCGACGCCGCCGTGCGCGGATGGGCGATCGGACTGCAGGGCGCGCTCGCGCTCAGCGGCTACGGGCTGGCCGCGATCGTCTTTTCCATGATCGCGATCATTCCCTACGGATGGCGCGGGTTGTACGCGCTCGCGCTGATGCCGCTGGCGCTGGTCGTGCCGCTGCGCCGCATGCTGCCGGAGAGTCGCCGGTTCGCGGCCGAGACCGCGGCGCGGGCGGAACGGCGGCGCTTTTTCGAGCCGATCGTCGCGCTGGCGCGGATCTCTCCGGCGCGGGTCGCGACGGTGGTCGCGGTCGCGTTTCTCAATGCGATGGGCTGGAGTCCGGCGAGCCTGTTTTTTCCGAAGTACCTGCAGGAGGCGCATCGCTGGAGTCCCGGCCAGGTCTCCAGCCTGATTATTTTTGGCGGCGCGATCGGAATTTTCGGCAGCGTGATCGCGGGCCGCCTCAGCGATCGTATCGGGCGGCGCGCGATGGGCGCGATGTGCCTGCTGATCGGTCCGATTTTTGCCGTCGCGATGTACTCGGCGCGCGGCAACAGCGTGATCGGAATCTGGGTGGCGCGGCTGTTTTTCGACACGGCGGGGGCGACGATCCTGACCGCGTACAGCGCCGAACTGTTCCCCACCTCGCATCGCTCGGCCGCCGCCAGCGCGACCACGGTCGCGGGCACGACGGGCGCCGCGCTGGGACTCTACCTCGAAGGCTTGCTGTACGCCGCGACCGGATCGCATTGGAGCGCGATCCGGTTGCTGATGGCGTTTTCGATGGCGGGCGCGGCGGTGATGTATCTGACGTTTCCCGAGACCGCCGGGATGGAACTCGAAGAGATCGCGCCGGAGGACGGAAGCGCTGCGCCGCGGGCGGCGATCAGTTAGATTGGCGGCCGTGAGACCGGAGCGATGCAGTTCGTGGCGCGGCCGTACGATGTTCGCGGCGCTGGCGGTTTTCGTCTCGTTGACGGCGGCGCTGGCGGCCTGCGCGCAGGGGCCGCGGGTCGAAATCGTCGCGCCCGACGGCGCCGCGCACGCGACCGTCAGCGTCGAAATCGCCGACACCGACACGACCCGCGAACTCGGCCTGATGTACCGGCGGCATCTGGACGAGAACGCCGGCATGATCTTCGTCTTCGCCGCGCCGAGCCATCAGCAGTTCTGGATGAAGAACACGGTGATTCCGCTCGACATGATTTTCGCCGGCGCGGACGGGCGGATTATCGGGATCGTGCGCGAGGCGAAACCGTTCACCGAGAGTATCGACGCGGTCGCCGGCGACTCGCAGTACGTGCTCGAAGTGAACGGCGGCTTCTGCGCGCGCCATCAGGTGAAGGCCGGCGATACGCTGCGCTTTGCCGGCTTCATCCCCCAGGCGCGGGACTAGAGCGGCGCGAGCGATTCGGCGCCGGAGTCGGCCCGCGCGCGCCATGCGAACGTGCCGATCACGCCGAGCAGATAGAGCAGACCGAAGACGATCACGGAAATCCAAAAGCCGAGCGTCACGTCGCCGCCCTGCTTTTGCTGAAGGCCGACCGCGACGCGATAGAATTCGAAGCGCATCGCGGCAAAAATGATCAACGCGGCAAGCGCGCACAGACGGCTGTTGCGGTAGATGCCAAAGGCCAGCGCGATGAATATCGCCGGCGTGAGGTAGGCGACGGCCTGGCCGGCCGCCGGACTGCCGGCGACGACGATGGCGGTGCCGAAGCCGCTAACGCCCGCGGCCAGCCATCCGCAGGCGACCAGGATCCTGCTCAATGTCTGGTTCATGCTCCTCCGTGCTCGATGATAATGGGTCCGGCCGGGGCGCCGGCCGCGGCCGGGACCGTCTTTCGCCGGCGCGCGCCCAATTGATATATTTTCAGGTTGCGTCCTATTTTGACGCGATCACGGGTCCGCTGGATAGACGGTTTAACCGATGGGCTTAAAAGAAAATATCGAACGAATCCAGGAACTGACGCGCCAGGCGGAAAGCGGCGGCGGCGCCGAACGGCTCAAACGACAGCGCGAGGGCGGGCGCATGACGGCGCGCGAGCGGATCGAATTCCTGCTCGACCCAGGTTCGTTCGTGGAACTCGACAAATTCAAAACCCATCGCTGCGACGATTTCGGGATGGGCGAACGGAAGATTCCCGGCGACGGCGTAGTGACCGGCTACGGCACGATCGACGGGCGTCAGGTATGCGTCTTTTCGCAGGACTTCACCGTCTTCGGCGGCAGTCTTTCGGGCGCCTTCGCCGAGAAAGTCTGCAAGGTGATGGACCTGGCGACCAAATCCGGATGCCCGGTGATCGGAATCAACGACTCGGGCGGCGCGCGGATTCAGGAAGGCGTGGTTTCGCTTGCCGGCTACGCCGATATTTTCCTGCGCAACGTGCTCTCCTCGGGGGTGGTGCCGCAGATTTCCGCGATCATGGGGCCGTGCGCGGGCGGCGCGGTCTATTCGCCCGCGATGACCGATTTTATCGTGATGGTGCGCGACACCTCCTACATGTTCATCACCGGTCCCGACGTGATCAAGGCGACCACGCATGAGGAGGTGACGATGCAGGCGCTGGGCGGCGCCGACACGCATTCGATGAAGTCCGGCGTATGCCATCTGGAGGCGCCCGACGACGAAAGCGCGCTGCTGACGATTCGCGAGCTGCTTTCGTACATGCCGTCCAACAACATCGAGGATCCGCCGTTTCGGGCCAGCGGCGACGACCCCGGACGGCGCGACGACGCGCTTGACGCGATCGTGCCGGAAAATCCGAACAAGCCCTATGACATGCGCGACGTGATTACGCGCGTGGTCGACGAAGGCCATTTCTTCGAGATTCAGCCGGACTGGGCGCAGAACATGCTGATCGGCTTCGCGCGGCTGGGCGGCTATGCCGTCGGCGTGGTGGCGAATCAGCCGGGCTATCTGGCGGGATGCCTGGATATCGATGCGTCGGTGAAGGGCGCGCGTTTCGTGCGCTTTTGCGATTGCTTCAATATCCCGCTGGTCACGTTCGTCGACGTGCCGGGCTTTCTGCCGGGCACGGCGCAGGAATTCGGCGGAATTATCCGGCATGGGGCGAAACTGCTCTACGCCTTCTGCGAGGCGACCGTGCCGAAGGTCACGGTGATCACGCGCAAGGCTTATGGCGGGGCGTACGACGTGATGTCGTCGAAGCATATCCGGGGCGATTTCAATTTCGCCTGGCCGACTTCGGAGATCGCGGTGATGGGTCCGGACGGGGCGGTCAATATCATTTTCCGCGGACAGATCGAGAAGGCCGCCGACCCGGTGGCGGAAAAGGCGCGGCTGGTCGAGGAGTATCGCCAGACTTTCGCCAATCCGTTCAAGGCGGCGGAACTGGGCTATATCGACGAAGTGATCATGCCGCGCGACACGCGGCCGCGGCTGATCGCGTCGCTCAAGGCGCTGGAGAACAAGCGCGAGAAGAATCCGCCGCGCAAGCACGGCAATATACCGCTGTAGAATGGCGCGTTCGGCGCCGGAAAAATTCAGGAATCCAGGCCAGGGCTGATGTTCAAGAGAATATTGATTGCGAACCGCGGCGAAATCGCGGTGCGCGTGATGCGCGCCTGCCGCGATCTGGGAATCGAATCGATCGCGGTGTTTTCGGAAGCGGACCGGGCGGCGCTGCATGTGCGCGAGGCGGACTACGCGGTCGCGGTGGGGCCGGCTCCGGCGCGCGAAAGCTATCTCAACGTCGAAAAGATTCTGGAAGCGGCAAAGGCGACGGGCGCCGACGCGATCCATCCGGGATATGGCTTCTTTTCGGAGAACGCGGGTTTCGCACGGGCGGTCGCGGCGGCGGGAATGGTCTTTATCGGGCCGCCGCCCGAGGCGATCGAACGGATGGGCGACAAGGTCGAGGCGCGCAAGCTGATGGCGGCCGCCGGCGTGCCGGTGGCGCCGGGTTCGCCTGACACGCTCGAGACCGAGGAAGAGGTCCGCGCGATCGCGAAG
>JAJXYM010000179.1 GCA_021780585.1 Deltaproteobacteria bacterium | reverse complement strand
CCTCGGTCAGCGCCTCGACCGCGCTTTCCGCCGCCGCGCGGAACTCCCGCCGATGCGCCTCATTCTGCGACAGCGTTGACAGCTTGAGCATCCCGGCCGCCGCGATCGCCGTCGCCGAGGTGTCGCGATTCGTATGCGGAATCGCCGGATCGTCGAAATCCCAGAACGCCACGCGATCGGGCGGCACATGCGCGTTCCACCAATGCGCCGCGCGCTCGGCCGGCTCGACCAGCGCCATGTCGCCGGTCCAATGCGCCGCCAGCGCCCATCCCAGGATGCCCCACGCCTGCGCGCGCGCCCAGGTGCTCGAATCCGTGATGCCCTTGTGCGTGTAACGGCGCGTCATTTCGCCGGTCGCCGGATCGAACGAGGCCGACTGGCAGATCGAGCCGTCGGCGCGCATGCAGAATTCGATATGGCGATGCGCATGGCGGGCGGCGATCTCGCGCAGCTTGGCGTTGCCGGTCTCCCGCGCGGCCCATCCGAGCAGAGCCGCGATCTGCACGACATCGACTTCCGATTCGCCGTGGCCGACGCTATGCACCTCCTCGAATTCGGCGCCCATCGGAATAACCTCGGCGCGCGGATTGTAGCCGGCGGCGAGCGATCGCGCCGCCGCGATTCCGAGCTCGCGCGCGGCGGCGTCGCCCTTCAGGATCGCGCCGAGCGCCGCGCCGTAATAAAAGAGCAGCCCGCGCGCCGAAGTCTGCGAATCGACCCGCGCCCGCAGCCGCTCGGTCCAATCCGCTCCCAGCCTGGCGTAACGATCGTCGCCGGTGGCCGCCGCCGTCAGCCACAGCATCGCGTTCCAGTAACCGCCCGTCCAATCGCCATGAGGCGTCAGCGTCCATCGGCCGGCGGCGGGTTCGGCGAAATGCGGAAAGCCGCCGCGCACCGTCGCGACGGTATGATCGACCCGCGCCCGCATCCGCGCGATCGCTTCGTCCCATTGCGTCCCGGCCATCTGATTCAGTCCTTTCCCTTGCGCTTACGCCAAATTCCTTTTGAAGAACGCGACCATTTTCGGCCACAGATCGAAGGCCGCCTTTTCGCGATAGCTCGGCCGATAGTCGGCAAAGAAGGCGTGGCCGGCGTTTCGGAAGATCTCGACCTCGAAATTCTTGCCGGCCGCGGCCAGACGCTTGCGCAGTTCCTCCGCGTCCGCCGGCGACGGATTCTGATCCTCCTCGCCGCAGACGACGTAGAGCGGACAATGCAGATGCGGCGCGAGCTCGATCACCGGCTTCGGTCGTTCCGGCGTCGCGACCGCGTCGGGCGTGGCGCGCGTGATAAATCCGCCCCAGCAATCGATCGCCGCGTCCACCTTGCCGCTGGAGCAGGCGAAGAGCAACGTCCAGCGTCCGCCGACGCAAAACCCGACGCATCCGACCTTGCCGCTCGCGCCCGGCTGCGCGCGCACGAAGACGGCGGCGGCGGCGAAGTCGCGCACCAGTTGCGCGTCCGCCAGGCCGAACATCTTGGCGCGCACCTCGGTCATGTCGCCCGGATTACGCGGCGCGCCGATTCGCGAATAGACGTCGGGCGCGAGCGCGATAAAGCCCTGACTCGCGAAGCGGCGTGCGACGTCGCGTTCATGCTCGACCAGGCCGAACGCCTCGTGCAGGATGATTATCGCGGGATAGGAGCCCGGCGCCTTGGGCCGCGCCAGATAGGCGCGCATCGCGAAGCCGTCGCTCGTAAAGGTAACGTCGCTCGTCGCGAGCGCGTCGGGATTCGTCACTTCACCCGGCAATGCCATTTTGGGTCGCCTCCGCTTTGGGGCCGCGCGATCGGCGCGCGGCGGTTCTCGCGAATCTCAGACAAAGGGCTTGCGCGCCCAACCTTCCTCATAGGTCGTGAGGAAACGCGGCGTCACGCTGAGCCGTTTGAATTTCCATTCGCCGCCCACGCGCACATAATCATCGTGATAGGTCGCCGCCAGCCATACGGCCTGGTTCCCGCGCGCCATCGTGGCCGGCTGCAGCAGATACCATTGCGCGCTCGCGCGGTCGCCATCGACCTCGATAATCGGATTCATCACATGATGGATGGCGAAGGGAAAATACTTCGGCGCGCCGCGAAAGAAGGCGCGGATCGCCTCGCGCCCCTCGGCCTTGCCGAGCGCGCCGCCGTCCCATACAGCATCCTCCGTGAACAGCGCCGCGATCGCGTCGGCGTCGTAATTGGCGTCGCACGCGGCGGCATAACGCGCCTTGAGCCGGCGGATTTCCTCGATCGCTTCGAGCGCGGCGAGCCGCTCCTCGATTGTCTTCATGGTCGCACGCCTCTCGGACGGATACGTTCGCGGCGCGGCCGCGCAGCCGTCCGCTTCGGCCGGCGAGAATCCCCGGCACGCCGCGACTCCCTGCATAGCGCATTTTGCCGCGGCCGCCCAAAGGCGCGCGTCGCCGCTCTTACCTTCGGATTGGCGATCCGGCAAGCTGGATAGCATCCGCCGGGCGACGCGCGCCCTCCCGGCGAAATCGCAATCCGGATGCATCACGCGCTCGATCCAGCGGGAATCGCGGCTTTTCTGGCCGACTGGGGCTACCTCGGCCTGTTCATCTGCGTCTTCGTCGGCAATCTCGGCGTACCGGTGCCGGAGGAGACCGTGCTGCTGGCGGCGGGCTTCCTGGCCGGCCGCGATATCCTGGCATTGCGCACGATTTATCTGGTCGGAATCGCGAGCGCGGTCATGGGAGATTGCGCGGGCTACGCCTTCGGCCGCACGGGAGGCCAGCGCCTGATCGATTGGCTGGGCGCGACCTTTGGCTTCCTGAAACCAAGTATCGAGCGGCTGAGGGCGTTTTTCACCGCGCACGGGGCGAAAGCCGTCTTCATGGCGCGATTCGTGACCGGGGCGCGATTCGTCGCTGGGCCGATGGCGGGGGCGACCGGGATGCGCTTTTGGCGGTTCCTCGGATGGAACCTGCTCGGCGCGGTGATCTGGTGCGGACTCGTGATCACGATCGGTTATCTGGTCGGCGACGAGCTCGAACGGGTCGCGGCGATCGCGCGGCGCGCGGGCCATCTGGCCGCGGTCGGGATCGTGATCGCGGCGATCCTGCTGTGGATCGGAATCCGGCGTCGGGCGCGACGCGCCGCCTGAACACGCCGGAGTTTGCATCGGCGCGCCCGGCGGGACTACGCTCGCGACCGAACCGGCGGCGCCGATCGTAGCGTCCGCGCCGCCGCATCATCGTTCGGATCGAAGGAGTCACGCGATGGCGCTGTTACCGTACGTCGACGAGAGCAAGGCTTCGGAGAAAACCCGCGAAATCCTCGGCAACACCCCGCGTAAAATGAACGTCGCGCGGATGATGGCGAACGCCTCCGACGCGGTCTTCCATAATTTCTCGCGGCTCGGCAATTCGCTTCTGACCAAGGGCAAGCTCAACGCCAAACTGCGCGAAATCGCGATCCTGCGCACCGCCAAGGTCAGCTCCTCGGTCTACGAATGGACCCAGCATGTGCCGATCGCAAAAGCCGTCGGCGTGACCGACGCGCAAGTCGCCGCGATCGACAACTGGGAGCCGGCCAACTGCTTCAACGAAGTCGAACGGCTGGTGCTGCGCTTCACCGACGAAGTCGCACGCAACGTCAAGGGCAAGCACGAAACGCTGCGCGCGCTGGAGCGGCATCTTGGACCCGGCGAGCTTGTCGAGCTGATCATGTCGATCGGCTTCTGGGGGATGGTCGCGCGGGTGCTGGAGACGACCGAAGTCGATCTCGAGGAATTCGCCGGCAAGATGAATCTGCTCGAAGGCCGCCGCAAATCGTGACGTGCGCGGCTGGTCATTCTGAGCGCGGCGAAGAATCCCTAATCGCGATCCGCAATCCCCGGACCCTTCGCCGCGCGCCGGGCGGCAGATTCAGGGCGCGGCTCAGCCGCGATCGTGCTTGCGACGCTCCTCGCGCTGGCGCAATTCGACGCGCCGAATTTTCCCGCTGACCGTCTTCGGCAGATCGGCGACGAACTCGATTTCGCGCGGATACTTGTAGGGCGCGGTGACGCGCTTGACGTGCTCTTGCAGTTCGCTCGCGAGCGCCTCGCTCTGTTCGACGCCGGCCTTGAGCCGCACGAACGCCTTGACGATCGCGCCGCGGTCCGGATCGGGACTCGCGACCACGGCGGATTCGAGCACGGCGGGATGCTCGAGCAGCGCGCTCTCGACCTCGAACGGACCGATCCGGTAGCCAGCCGACGTGATTACGTCGTCGGCGCGGCCGACGAACCACAGGTAGCCGCCGGCGTCGCGATAAGCGTTGTCGCCGGTCAGATAGTAATCGCCTCTGAAGACGGCGGCGTTCTCCTCGGGATTCTGCCAATACTCCCGCATGATCGACGGCGGCTTGTCAGGCGTGATTCGCACCGCGATCTGGCCGACCTCGCCTGCCGCGCACTCCTTCAGATTCTCGTCGAGCACGCGCGCGTCGATTCCGGGAAACGGCCGCCCCATCGAACCCGGCTTGATCTCCATGCCGGGCAGATTCGCCGCGACCAGGGCGGTTTCGGTCTGGCCGTAACCGTCATGAATCGTGAGTCCGAGCTGCTCGCGCCAGACTCCTATCACTTCCGGATTGAGCGGTTCGCCCGCGCCCGCGCAATGGCGCAGCGCCAGCGGCTGCCGCCTCCGCAGGTCTTCCTTCACCAGCATCCGGTACTCGGTCGGCGGCGCGCAGAAGGTCGTGATTTGGTAGCGCCGCAGCAATTCGAGTTCCTTCTCCGGCTCGAAACGGCCGTTGTACATGAAGGTGGTCACGCCGTTCATCCACGGACCGAAGAGCACGCCGTACGCCGCCTTGGCCCATCCGGTGTCCGAGGTCGTCCAATGGATATCGCCGGGCTTGAGATCGAGCCAGATCGAACCGGTGTACTGATGCGCCCAGGCGTAGGCGTGACCGTGCAGCACCGCCTTCGGCTCGCGCGTTGTGCCGGAGGTGTAGTAGCAGATCGCGGGATCTTCGGACCGGGTCGCGACGGGACGGAAATGCGCCGCCGCGTTGCGCATCGCGTCCTGCAGCGAAAGCCATCCGGCGCGCGCGCTGCCAGCCAGCAGGTAATGCTTCAATCCGGGGCATTCGTTGCGCAGGTCGCCGATCAGATCGGCGCTGTCGAGGCCGGCGATAATCGCGCGCGCTCCCGAATGATTCGCGCGATAAACCAGGTCCTTCTCGCGCAGCATCGTGACGCACGGAATCACCATCGCGCCCGCCTTCAGCGCGCCGATATAGGCCGCCTGCCAGAGCGAAATCCGCGGCAGCGCGATCATCACGGCCGAGCCGCGGCCGACGCCGAGCGCGGTCAGCGCGTTGGCGATCCGATTCGACTGCGCGGCGATATCGGCGAAGGTCAACCGCGCCCGATTGCCGGCCTGATCCTCCCACAGCAGCGCGACCCGCGCCGGATCGGCGGCGAAGGCGTCGATCGCGGCGCCGAAGTTGAAGTTCGCGGGCGTGTTCCAGCGGAACTCCCGGTAAATTTTCTCGTAACCGTCCATGCCGTCTCCGAATGCTTCGTTCAGCTTGCGCGCGCCGCGCCGGTAGGGCTCGCGGCCGCCGGCCGCGAGCGGCGCGCCGCCGCCTCAATATATTTGATCGTGACCGGCGACAGATCGTCGCGGCCGACGTGAACGTCGATAATCGCGAAGGTCTTCGCGCGATGGGCTGCGGCGAGCGCCGCGCGCAGCTCTTGCGCGGTCCCGGCCTCGAAGCCGGCGCCGCCCCAATCACGCGCCAGTTGGGCGTACGGCCACGGCGGAATTTCGAGCAGATCGCGCCGCGCCGACGCGACCGGGCGAAAAATCCCCCATCCGCCGTTGTTGACCACGATCACGATCGGATTCGCGCCGAAGCGCGACGCGTGCGAAATCTCCGGCCCGGTCATCTGGAAGGCGCCGTCGCCGCTGAGCACGATCGGCCGCATCCCGGAACCCACCTGCGCCCCCAGCGCGGCCGGCGTCGCGAATCCCATCGAAGCGTAAAATCCCTGCGCGAGATAGGTTCCGTCGCTCGGCACGCGGATATCGAGACCGCCGAAGAGCATATCTCCCGCCTCGGTCACGACCATGTACTTGCGATGGGTCGCGAGAAAATCGTTGACCGCGCGCAGGATCTCGCTGACCCTCACCGGCCGCTCCGCCGGATCGCGCGGCGGCGCGCCATTGGTCAGATTGCTCGCGTATGAGACCGTCTCGCGATGAACCCTCAAGTCCTGCTTGAGCAGCGCGCGCACGAAGTCGCGCACGCCCGCGTCGATATACGTGTGGTACTTCACGTCCACCCGCCGATCGACCGCCCAGACCGTCTTGCCCTGAATTATCCGCGGCGGGCGATTGCCGAAATTCATGTCGGTCTTGAGGCAGCCGAGATTCAGCACGAAATCCGCCGCGTCCATCCGCGCGACGATCGGCGCCGGACTGATCGGGCCAATATGCACGCCCAGGTACTGCGGATGGTCCATCGGAAAGGCGCCCTTGCCGAGCACCGTCGCGCATACCGGCGCGCCCATCCGTTCGGCCAGCTCGACCAGTTCGCGGGCCGCCTTGTAACGGTGGATTTCGATGCCGGCGATCAGGATCGGCCGCTCGCTCGCATTGAACATCGCGGCGGTTTCGCGCGCCGCCTCCGCGACCCGCCGCGCGTCGGACTCCTGGAAGCGCAGCCGTCCGTCCCACTCGACCAGCTCGTCGGGCACTTCGATTTCGCGATCGACCATGTCGCGATGAATCTCGATATAGCCGGGCCGCTGCTCGGCCCATACCGCCGCGACCACTTCGTGCAGCTCGCGCGCGGCGTTGCGCGGATCGGTCAGCACGCGCGAGGCGCAGGTGACTTCCTTATAGATTCGATGCTGCGATTCGATTTCACGCGCCTGATGATGGATGAGGGCGCCGAGCTTGCGCTCTTCCTCGCCCGGACCGCCGGAAAAAATCAGCACCGGCACGCGCTCCGAGAACGAGCCGGCCACCGGATTCACCAGGTTGTGGCCGCCGGCCCCATACGTCACGCAGACCACGCCGATCCTGCCGGTCGCGCGCGCATAGCCGTCGGCGGCGAAACCGACGCCTGGCTCGTGCGACAAAGTCAGGATTTTCAGACCCTGCTCGCCGCCGAGGGCGAAAAACAGCTTCAGCGCGAGGTCGCCGGGGATGCCGAAAACATGACGCACGCCGATTTTCCGCAGATAGGCCACGAGGAAATTGCCGAGCGTCATCCGTTGCTTCATCCCTTCCGCGCCTCCACGGAATTCATTGTACCCTGATGCCTCCGGCGGGTCCGCCCCGGAGGAACGATCTGATGCTTGAGGCCGTCATGTGCTAGAGTGTCGTCCGGATTCAACGTGTTTGGCTCATTCCTCAGGATGCAGTTGCTGAATCCGCTGCGGATGCGCGGGATGCTGCTCTATCTGCCGCAGTTCGCGCGCGTGTTCTGGCGGCTGATGGGCGATCGGCGGGTCTCGATGCTGGCGAAGGCGGTGCCGCCGCTGGGATTGCTGCTGCTGTTGACGCCGCCCGCGCTCGAACTGGACTTCGTGCCGATCATCGGCGAGCTTGACTGGCTGTTGATTGGCTATCTTACGCTTAAACTCTTCATCTGGATGTGCCCGCCCGACGTGGTTCGCGAACATGTGGCCCAGGTCGCGCGCGGCGCCTGACTGCGGACTCCCAATGCGCCCACGAACGCTTCTGATCGCCCTTGCCGCCGTTATTCTGCTCGCCTTCATTGTTCTGAATTTCTGCGACACCCTGCTGGTCGACCTGCTGTGGTTCGACTCACTCGGATTCCATCAGGTGTTCACGACAACGGTTGTCGCGGAGCTCGCTATATTCGGGATTGTGTGGCTCGCGGCCTTCATCGCCTTTCTCGTCAACGGCCTGATCGCGCTCGGCTTGAGCCGCGATCGCGAGCGTCTGCGCGTGGTCCGGCGCTCCGACCAGATGGTCGAAGTGAATCTGCCGGAGCTGATCCGCTCCTTCGGCGACCGGATTCCGTGGAAGCTGCTGACCGCCGGAATCGCCGCGCTGCTGGCGCTGTTCGTCGCGCAGGGCGAAGCCTCGAGCTGGGACGTTTATCTCAAGGCGCTGTATGGCGTGCCGTTCGGACTGCGCGAGCCGGCGTTCGGCCGCGACGTCGGCTTTTACGTCTTCACGCTGCCCGTCATGGGCGAAATCCGCGATCTTTTCCTGACCGTGCTGATGCTCTCGGCGGCCGTGACCGGCGCGGTCTATTGGGCCCGCGGCGCGCTCGATTTCCGCGAATCGCCGCCGCGGATCGCGCCCGCCAGCGCGGCGCATCTGTCGGCGTTGCTCGGAATTTTTTTCCTGCAGCGCGGCTTCGCCTACTGGGTCAGCCGCTTCGAACTGACGCTGCACGGCAACGGCGTGGTCTTCGGGCTGCGCTATGTCGATCACGCGCTGTGGCAGCCGGGCCTGTGGCTGCTGGTGGCGCTCTCGGTCGTCGCGGCGGCGATTTGCTTCGCCAACCTTGCGGAGGGGGGCTTGCGCCTGCCAGTGGCCGCCGCCGTGGTCGTGTTCGGACCGGCGCTGATCCTCAATCTGGCGCAGCCGGCGATCGAGCGGCTGATGGTCAAACCGGACGAGTTGCGCGTCGAAACGCCCTACCTCAAGCGCAATATCGAAATGACGCGGCGCGCCTTCCAGCTTGACGGCGTCGACGTGAAGCCGTTCGCGGGTCTCGGCAAACTCACGCCCGCCTCGCTCACCCAGGACGCGACCACGATCAGCAATATCCGGCTGTGGGACCCGCGCCCGCTGATCGCGACCTATCGGCAATTGCAGGAAATCCGGCTCTATTACGATTTCCGCAACGTCGATATCGATCGCTACCATATCGGCGGCAATTACACGCAGGTGATGCTCTCGGCGCGGGAGATGAACGTCGATCTGCTGCCCGAAAACGCCCAGACCTGGATCAACCGCCATCTCAAGTTCACCCACGGCTACGGACTGGTGATGAGTCCGGTGAACACCAAGGACCAGGAGGGCCTGCCGGTACTCTACGTGAAGAACATCCCGCCGCAATCCGACGTCGGCTTGAAGGTGGACCAGCCGGGAATCTATTACGGCGAGGAGCCGGACGTATACGCGATCGTCAACGCCAACACTCCCGAATTCGACTATCCGCGCGGCAACGACAACGTCTTCGATTATTACAAGGGCGACGGCGGCGTGCCGGTCGGCGGGCTATGGCGCCGCGTGCTGTTCAGCTTCTTCTACCGCGATATCAACCTGCTGGTCACCGGAACAATCGGCCCCACGAGCCGGATCATGCTGCGGCGCAATATCAACCAGCGGGTTTCGTATATCGCGCCGTTCCTCAGTCAGGACGGCGATCCGTATATGGTCGCGCATAACGGCCGGCTCTACTGGATTATCGACTGCTACACGGTGAGCGATCATTATCCGTACTCGCAGATCAATTCCTACGGCATCAACTATATTCGCAATTCGGTCAAGGCGGTGATCGACGCCTACACCGGCGCGGTGACGTTTTACGTCGCCGACGCCGAAGACCCGGTGATCCGCACCTGGGAACGGATCTATCCGGGGATGTTCCGGCCGCTCGAGACGATGGACCCGGACCTGCGCGCGCATATCCGCTACCCCGAGCAGTTCTTCCTGATTCAGGCGGAGACCTACGCCACCTACCATATGACCGACCCGGCGGTGTTCTACAATCGCGAGGACCTGTGGAGCTTTCCCCGCGAAAACTACTCTG
>JAJXYM010000330.1 GCA_021780585.1 Deltaproteobacteria bacterium | reverse complement strand
CGGCGCCTCGTGCGACTGGAGCCGCGAGCGCTTCACGCTCGATCCGGGACTGTCGCGCGCGGTCGTGCGCGTGTTCGTCTCGCTCTATCGCGAGGGCCTCATCTACCGCGGCCATCGGATGATCAACTGGTGCCCGCGATGCGAAACGGCGCTCTCGGACCTCGAAGTCGATCACAAGGACGCCAAGGGCAATCTCTGGCATATCCGCTATCCGTTCGTTGACGGCGCCGGTTCGATCACGGTCGCGACCACGCGGCCCGAAACGATGCTTGGCGATACCGCCGTCGCGGTGAATCCCGACGACGATCGCTATCGCGGCCTGATCGGGAAGAGCCTCAGGCTGCCGCTGATGGGCCGCGAAATTCCGCTCGTCGCCGACGCCACAGTGGAGCGCGAATTCGGCACCGGCGCGGTCAAAATCACGCCCGCGCACGATTTCAACGACTTCGAGCTGGGCCGGCGCCATCAACTCGCGCAGATTTCCGTGATCGATATTCACGGCCGGATGAACGAGAACGCCGGCGCCTACGCCGGCCTGACCCGCGAAGCGGCGCGCAAGCAAATCGTCGCCGATCTCGAAGCGCAAGGATTGCTCGAAAAGGTCGAGCCGCACTCGCACAAACTCGCGGTATGCTCCCGCTGCGACACCGTCGTCGAGCCGCTGATCTCCGAGCAATGGTTCATGCGGATGGCGGACCTGGCCGCGCGCGCCAAAGAAGCCGTGCGGGACGGCCGCACGACCTTCCATCCGAAGCATTGGGAAAATACCTACTTCGCGTGGCTCGACAATATTCAGGACTGGTGCGTCTCGCGCCAGCTATGGTGGGGCCATCGGATACCCGCGTATTGGTGCGATAAATGCGGCAGCGAGCCGATCGTCGCCGAGGAGCGTCCAGCGGCATGTCCGAAGTGCGGCGGTTCAGAATTGCGTCAGGACGAGGACGTGCTCGACACCTGGTTCTCTTCCGGACTGTGGCCGTTCTCAACCCTCGGCTGGCCGGAAGATACGCCCGAACTCAAGCGTTACTATCCGACCACGCTGCTGCTGACCGGCTTCGACATAATCTTTTTCTGGGTCGCGCGGATGATGATGCTCGGCCTGAAATGCGCCGGCGACGTTCCCTTCCGCGATGTCTATATCACGCCGCTGGTGCGCGACCAGTTCGGCAAGAAGATGACGAAATCGCGTGGCAACGTGGTCGATCCGCTCGAAATCATGGAGCGCTACGGCACTGACGCGGTGCGTTTCACGCTCGCGCAACTGGCCGTGCAGGGCCGCGATCTGATTCTCTCCGACGACCGGCTGGCGGCGTCGCGCGCCTTCGCCAACAAAATCTGGAACGCCGCGCGCTTCGTGATGATGAATCTCGAAGGCGCCGCGCAACCGCTCCCGCCGGTAGCGGACGAAAAACTCGGGCTGGCGGAACGCTGGATTCTCGATCGGCTCGACGCGGCGGTTCGCAACGTCACGCGCGCGATCGACGAATATGAATTCAACAACGCCGCGATGGTCGTATACCAATTCGTCTGGCACGAGTTCTGTGACTGGTATATCGAGCTGGCGAAAGAACCATTGCGCGCGGGCGGCGAACGCGCCGACAGGGCGCGTTATGTACTATTAACCTGCTTCGACCGGATGCTCCGCATACTGCATCCGTTCATGCCGTTTATTTCAGAAGAGCTATGGCAGGCGCTGCGCCCGTGGTTCCCGGAGCGTCCCGACGCCGACCATCTGCCGATCGCGCATTGGCCCACGCCCGCCGCCGCTCCACGCCTCAGCGACGACGAAAAGAAGTCGATGGACTATTGCGTTGAAGCCACTGAGAAAATCAATTCTCTTCGCGCACTGCTTGGATATCGCCCCGGTGATCGTCCTCGCGCAGCGTTGCGACCAATACTTTGGCCAGAAGGTCCAATTTACGATCGGCAAAAATTTATTGAGGTTAACCGGAAATTTGTCCAAGAATTCAATCAATGGAAGCGCTATGCGACCGCAATGGCGAAGTTAACCGATATCGTCGTAGTCTTTGACTCTGAAGCGCCGGACTTCAAAGTAATATCGGTTCCGATGTCGTGGGGTGAAGCTTCTATCGAGGAGCCAGAGCGATTCGAAAAAGAGAAGGTCAAATCTAGCCTTGAGAAAAAGTTTGCCGAATTAAACAATCATTTAGAGCGCTTCCGGAATCGGCTCGCCGATCCCGGTTTCATCAGAGCAGGGTTTGAGAAAAATGCAGAGATGAAGGACAGGCTCGTAGAAATCCAAGTTCAGCTCGGCGCGCTCGAAAGTCAAATCAAAGCCCTATCTTAATTCGTTAATTAAATGGAACTTCTGCGGCAAATCGATCTTGACGAACTGCTCCGGCGCGCGCTCGTCGAAGACGTCGGGCAGGGCGATATCACCACCGCCGCGACCGTCGATTCCGCCGCGCGCGGCCGCGCGCGGATCACCGTCAAGGAACCGGCCGGCATCGTCTTTTGCGGCGGCTTTCTGCTTGAGCGCGCGTTCGCGCTGACCGTGGCCGAGCCGGCCGTCAGGCTCATTCTCGCCGAGGGCGAACGGCTTGAATGCGGCGTGGTCGCCGCGGAAATCGACGGCCGCCTCGCCGGACTTTTGACGGGAGAACGGGTCGCGCTCAACTTGCTGCAACTGATGTCCGGCGTCGCCACCGCGACCCGCCGTTACGTCGACGCCGTGGCCGGCACGCGCGCGCGTATCGTCGATACCCGCAAGACCCATCCGGGTCTGCGCGCGATCGAGAAATACGCCGTCCGCGTCGGCGGCGGCTTCAACCATCGCTTCGGCCTCGATAGCGGCGTGCTGATCAAGGAAAACCATATCGCCGCCGCCGGCTCGGTCAAAAACGCGCTCGAACGCGCCCGCCAATTCGCGCCGCATACCTTCCGCGTCGAAATTGAATGCGAAACCCTCGCGCAGGTCGAAGAGGCGATCCGGCACGGCGCAACCGCGATCCTGCTCGACAACATGACCCCGGACGAGATGCGCAAGGCGCGTGCGATCACCGGTGACGGAATCCTGCTCGAAGCCTCCGGCGGCGTGACGCTCGAATCGGTCCGCGCGATCGCTGAAGCCGGCGTCGATCTGATTTCGGTCGGCGCGCTGACCCATTCCGTCAAGGCCGTCGATCTGAGCATGCGGCTCGAATCCGTATAAGGCGCAATCGCGACACCCACGATGGCGGCTAATCCATACCAATCGATCGAGACGGGAACGCCGGGCCGGATCGGCTGGCGAATCCATTACTTCGACGAAGTCGGCTCGACCCAGAAGGTCGCCGCCGAATTGGCCAACGACGGCGCCGCGCACGGCACGGTCGTAATCGCCGAACGGCAGAGCGCCGGCCGCGGCCGGATGGGCCGCCAGTGGCATTCGCCGCCGGGACTCAATCTCTACCAGACGATAATCCTGCGCCCGACGATGCCGCTCGCGGAAGTTCCGCGCCTCAGTCTGGTGGCGGGAGTCGCGGCGGCCGAGGCGCTCGAATCCGTCGCGGCCGGCCTGGTCGCCCTCAAATGGCCCAATGACGTATGGCTGCGCGGGCGCAAGGCGGGCGGCATTATCGCCGAGGCGGTCACAGATCCGGGGCAGGGCTTGCGATGCGTTCTGCTCGGGATCGGAATCAACGTCAATCTCGCTCCCGACCAGATTCCCGAGGAGTTGCGCGACAAGGCGACCTCGATCCGTATCGCGACCGGCCGCCAATGCGATCGGATCGCGCTTGCGGCGGCGCTTTTTAATCGGCTCGACTCTCGCTATATGGAAATTCAGCAACACGGCTTCGCCGTCGTCAGGCCGCGATGGGAGGGTTATTCGGCGCTGACCGGAAAGCGCGTCACCGTGATCGACAGCGGCGCGCGGATCACTGGAACGGTCCGGGGAATCGACGCCGAAGGGGCCCTGATGCTCGAGACCGAATCCGGTCCGGCGCGAATCATGACCGGCGACGTGACGGTCGCGGGAGCCTATGATTGACCGTCAGCGGGTCGGCTTTGTGGCGCCGTGGGCGTGGACGGGCGGCGAAGCGGGTTGCGAGGGTATCGGGAGCGCGTCGATGCGCGCCGTCCCGCCCATCGGTTGAGCTGCGGCGGTGCGGCTGCGCGATGACGATGCGCGCTTCGGGTAACGTTACAAGAACGTTGCGCAGAGGTGAATCGTTATGGCAGTCGAAGATTCCGCACGACTCAGGACTATCGCAATTGTCGGCCAAGGCGGCGCCGGCAAATCGCAGCTCGCGGAGGCGATGCTGTTTACGGCCGGCGCGATCAAAACCCTTGGCCGTCCCGACGACGGCAGCTCGAGCCTCGATTTCGAGCCTGAAGAGCTGGCCCGCCATATCACGATTAGTTCCGCCTTCCATCATCTGAGCTGGAAAAAGACCGAGGTTATTCTCGGCAATACTCCCGGCTACGCGGCCTTTCTGCCCGAGGCGTTCGCGACCATGCGCGCGGTCGACGGCGTGGTCTTTGCGGTCAGCGCCGGCGGCGACCTCAAGGTCGAAGGGCAAAAAATCTTCGACGAAATCCGCCGCCTCGAATTGCCGCGCATCGCATTCGTTTCGCGCCTCGATCGCGAACGGATG
The DNA here is from genome assembly GCA_021780585.1 of Deltaproteobacteria bacterium. GTDB lineage: Bacteria > Desulfobacterota > Binatia > Binatales > Binataceae > JADMIL01. The sequence goes on along the minus strand of JAJXYM010000330.1, from coordinate 5,204 downwards.
AACTTCGGCGCCGCGCTCGCCGATCTCGAAAAGGCGCTCGGCGCCCAGCCGGTCGCGCTGACCCTGCCGATCGGCGAGGAGGCCGCCCTGAGCGGCGTGATCGATCTGCTCGCGATGAAGGCGCTCGTCTATAGCGACGCCAACGGCAAGCCGCGCGAAGAAGAGCTGACAGGCGAACTCAAGTCGCGCGCCGAGGAGGCGCGCACGCGCCTGCTCGAGGCGGTCGCGGAGACCGACGACGCCCTGCTCGAAAAATATCTCGAACAGGGAAATCTGACCGAAGACGAGCTGCGCGCGGCGTTGCATAACGCGGTCATCTCTGGACGAATCACGCCGGTCCTGGCGGGTTCGGGCGCGAAAAATATCGGCGTGGGACCGCTGCTCGACGCGATCGGGGCGCTGCTGCCGGCGCCCAGCGAACGTCCAGCGGAGCATGGTTCGGCCGCGGCCAACGGTGCGGCGGTCGAGCGTCCGCACGACCCGGCGGCGCCGTTCTCCGCGATCGTCTTCAAGACCGTCATCGATCCGTTCGCCGGCAAACTTTCAATCATGCGCGTGGTCTCGGGACGGGCCGTCACGGACGCGCACGTCCTCAATTCGACGCGCGGGGCCAAGGAGCATTTCGGCCATCTATTACGGCTTGAAGGACGCAAGCAGGCGTCGATCAACGCCGCTGACGCGGGCGAGATCGTGGCCGTAGCCAAGCTCAAGGAGACCACCACCGGCGACACCCTGTGCGATGAAAAGGCAGTCGTGACCTTCTCCATGCCGGAGAAGCCGGCGCCGGTGATTTCCTTTGCGATTCGGCCGAAAACCCGCGCCGACGAAGAAAAATCCTCGGTCGCCCTGCAGCGGCTGGTGGAAGAGGATCCGGCCCTGGAGACGCATCGCGACCCCCAGACCCACGAGATTATTCTGTCCGGCACCGGCCAGATGCATATCGAGGTGACGGTCGAAAAGCTCAAGCGCAAGTTCAACGTCGAAGTGGAACTGCAGGCGCCCAAGGTGCCCTACCTGGAAACGATCAAGGGCCGCGCCGAGGCGCAGGGCAAATATAAGCGCCAGTCGGGCGGACGGGGGCAATACGGCGATTGCTGGCTGCGGCTCGAACCGATGCCGCGGGCGGGAGGGTTCGAGTTCGCCGACGAAATTGTCGGCGGCTCAATTCCGCGCCAATTTATCCCATCGGTCGAAAAGGGCGTCCGCAACACGCTGACGGAAGGCTTTCTCGCCGGCTATCCGATGGTCGATATCAAGGTCACGGTCTACGACGGCAGCTTCCACGAGGTCGATTCGTCGGACATGGCGTTCCAGATCGCGGCGTCGATGGGGCTCAAGAATGCGCTCGAAAAGGCCAAGCCGATCCTGCTTGAGCCAATCATGGCGGTGGACGTGAGCGCTCCCGACGAATGCATGGGCGACGTGATCGGCGACCTCAACTCGCGTCGCGGGCGGGTGCTCGGGATGGACAGCAAGGGCGGCGGCCAGGTGATCAAAGCGCTCGTGCCGATGGCCGAAATTCTGAAATACGCGCCCGATTTGCGCTCGCTTACCTCGGGACGGGGCGCCTTCGAGGTGCGGTTCCATCATTATGACGAAGTTCCGGCGCCGATCGCCGAAAAGATTATCAAGGAGACGCGCGAAGCGCAGGCCAACGCCAAGTCGCACGCCCACGCCCATGCTTAGGCGCGGATGAGCCGGTCGCGCCGGCGCGTCCACGCTGATACTATTCACGCGACGGAGCGTGGCCGTCGGATGGCGCCATTGGGCAAATCGATCGTTCTGCTCGGACTCGCGATGGTCGCGGTTGGGCTGATCCTATGGGCCGCTTCCGGCCTGCCGTGGCTGGACGGGATTGGTCGCCTGCCCGGCGATATTTACGTGCGGCGGGGTAATTTCAGCTTCTATTTCCCGCTTACCACCTCGATTATTATCAGTGTCGTGCTGACGTTGCTGTTCGCGCTCCTGAGGCGCTAGGGCATCATGGCTGAACGCGCCGACAGCGCCCCCAGCGTCGCCGAAATCAAGCGGCGCCGGCGCGAGCTGATCGCGGTCGGAGTCGCCGCCGCGACGCTCTGCGCCTTCGTGCTGGCGCAGACCACGATTCCGCCGCTCCGCTCGCATACCTCGCTGGTCTCGAACCTGGTTGTAATTCTGCTGTTCGATCTGAGCTTTCTGCTGCTCGGCCTGATGTTGGTGCTGGTCGGGCGGAATCTCGCCAAGACTTTCTTCGAACGCGGACGCGGCCTGATCGGATCGAAGTTGCAAGCGCGGCTGGTGTTCGGCTTTATCGCGGTGGCGCTGGTGCCGAGCGCGTTTCTGCTTTACGTCGCCGGCGCCTTCCTGCACGCCGATATCGATAGCTGGTTCAATCCCGAATATGAAAAAGTCCTTGACGATTCGCTGGAAATCGCCAAGGTCTACTATCTCAACTCGGCCAATAACGCCGCCCATTTCGCGCGCGTGCTCGCCGAGCGGATCGCCGAGCACGGCCTGCTCGATCAGGCGAATCGCGAGCCACTGCGCAAGGCGCTGGAAAAGTCGCAACAGGAATACAATCTCGGCACGATCGAGGTTTTCTCGGCGAACCATAGCCTGCTGATGATCGTCTTGAGTCCGCGTACGCCTACCGGGATTGGCGTCGGTCCGGACTCGCCGATGGTCGCGGGAACGCTCGGCGGCCGTTCGATGACCCGGACCGACCGGCTGGGCAAGGCCGACGTGATTCGCGGCAGCGCGCCGATCTATTCCTCGCTCGATTCCGACAACGTGGTCGGCGCGGTCGTGATCGATTACTACCTGCCCAAAAGCCTGGCCGGCCGCGCCGCCGGCATCTCGCGCTCGGTCGAGGAATATTTCCAGCTCCGCATCCTGCATCAGCCGATCATGCATAGCTATGTCCTCGCGCTGGTGCTGATTGGACTTGCGGTGGTGCTGCTGGCGAGCTGGTTCGGAATCTATCTCGCCCGCGGGATCACGGCGCCGATCGCGATGCTGGCCGAGGGCACGCAGGCGGTCGCGGGCGGCAATCTCAATTTCGAGATTCACGAGGTGCGCGACGACGAAATCGGCCGCCTGGTGGAATCCTTCAACCGCATGACCGCCGACCTGCGCGCCTCGCGCGCCGAGCTCGAACAGCGCCGCCGCTACACCGAAACGCTGCTGCGCAACGTCTCGGCCGGCGTCGTCGGACTCGATCGCGAGGGCGCCGTCACGGCGATCAATCCCTGCGCGGCGCGCTTGCTCGGGCTGCAGGCGGCCGCGGTGCAGGGACGCCGCTACGCCGAAAGCTTTCCGCTGCCGCTGGTGCGCGCGCTTGACGACACGCTCGCGCCGGGTTCGCGCCCGCTCGAAACGCCCGCCTCGATCAAGCTCGAAAGCGGCGGCGTCGAAACCGAATTGATGATGACGGCGAGTCCGCTGGGGGACGAGACCGGCGACCTCGGCGCGGTGCTGTTCTTCGAGGACGTGAGCCAGATCGCCAAGGTCGAGCGGATGGAGGCGTGGCGCGAAGTGGCGCGCCGGATCGCGCACGAGATCAAGAATCCGCTCACGCCGATTCAGCTCTCCGCCGAGCGTTTGCGCCGTCAACTGGCGGCCGCGCCCGGCGCCGACGCCCATCTGCTGGATGAATGCACCCGCACGATTATCGGCGAAGTCGAAGACCTGAAGCGCCTCGTCAACGAGTTTTCCGCGTTCGCCCGGATGCCGCATCTGAACCCCGTGCCGGGCGACCTCAACGCGCTGGTCGAGGAGACCGTCGCCAATTTCCGCGAGGCCCATCCGGGGGTCGATTTCGTGTTCAATCCCGCCAGCGCGTTGCCGCGGGTCGCGCTCGACCGCGAGGCGCTCAAGCGCGCCCTGGTCAATCTGCTCGACAATGGCGTGGCCGCCGCGAACGCGGCGAATACGAACGGCCAGCGGCCGCGGATCGAAGCGCGCACGACGGTCGATTATCAAACCGGCGTGGTCACGCTGGAGATCGCGGACAACGGCCCGGGTATCGATCCGCGCCTGCGCTCGCGCATCTTCGAACCCTATTTTTCGACCAAGAACGGCGGCACCGGACTCGGTCTCGCGATCGTCGCGTCGATCGTCACCGACCATCACGGGTTCGTCCGCGTGCGCGACAACAAGCCGCGCGGAAGTAGATTCATCGTCGAATTTCCGGTAAAAGAGCGGGTAATTGCCAAAGTTTCCGCATAGGCGTGCGACGCGGCGCCGCCGCCCGAGGCGGCTTGCCGGGCGCGCTCCCGGCCGGCCCGTCGCGACCGTAGCGGGTCCGCGCGCGGCGAATCTCCCGCAATCATAATCGAGGCTTCTTGAGCAACGTGAACGCGACCGTACTGGTGGTGGATGACGAGGAGCGGATCAGGTCTTCCCTGCGCGGTATCCTCGGCGACGAAGGCTTCCGCGTGCTTGACACCGGCGACGCGCCGGCGGTGATGGAGCTGATCGAGCGCGAGCGGCCCGAACTGGTGCTGCTCGACGTCTGGATGCCCGAGCTGGACGGAATCGAACTATTGCGCCGGATCAAGGCGGAACGGCCGGCGACCCGCGTGATCATGATTTCGGGCCACGCCAATATCCAGAACGCGGTCGCGGCGACGCGGCTCGGAGCCGAGGATTTCCTCGAGAAGCCGTTTTCGGTCGACGGTCTGCTGGCCGCGATCGGACGGGTGCTGGCGGGAGATTCGGGCCGCGTCCACGCCGCCGGCGCCGCGATCGCCGCCGACGCCCTGATGTCCTCCGCGACGGCGCGGCGCGGCGCGCTCGCGCGGCCGCAGCGCACGGTCGCTGAATCGCTGGTGCTGGCCGGCCAGGGGCTGCATTCCGGATTCAAGACCGGCGTGATTCTCCATCCGGCGCCGATCGGTTCGGGAATCGTCTTTTCCTCGCTCGCCGACCAATCGGAAATTCCCGCCCGGCTCGAAAATGTGACTGAGACCGGCTACAACACCACGCTGAGCGGCGGCGGCCATTCGATTCGCACGGTCGAGCATCTGATGTCCGCGCTGCACGGGCTCGGAATCACCAATCTGCTGGTGAAGACCGACGACGAAGTGCCCGCGCTCGACGGCTCCGCGCGCGAATTCTGCCGCCATCTGCGGGAGGCGGGAATCCAGGATCAGGCGGCGGAGATTGAGCCGATCGCGATCGCGCGGCCGATTCAAATCGGCGCGGGCGACGAGTTTATCCGGATC
>JAJXYM010000276.1 GCA_021780585.1 Deltaproteobacteria bacterium | reverse complement strand
CGAGGAGACCGTCGCGCGGCTGAATCAGAGTGCGGCCGCGGCGCGCGAGTCCGACAGCGAACGCAAGCTGATCGACGACGCGGCCGCGGCAACGACACGGTTGCGGGCGCGTAATCGCTATGCCGGGCTGGGGGCGCAATTCGCAAGCCTGGGCCCCTTCGAGGCGTGGATCGTGGCGCTCGCCGAGGACGGCGCGATGCGCGCGGTCGCGGCGCACGGCGCGCTGATTCCCGCGGCTCCGCTCGGCGACCCGAGCGCGCTGGCCGGATGCGTCCGGCGTGGTGTGGCCACGGTGCGGCGGCTCGCGGCGGCCCGGCGCGGCGCGCCGCGTCCGGAGGATCGGCTGTTCGCGCGTTTCGAGGCCTACGCCTGCGTGCCGATCGAGGGCGGCGCGATCGCCCTGGCGGCGCGCGCGCCAATCGACGATCGGTCCCTTCAGCGCGCGGCGGCGCTGGCGGCGCGGACCGCCCCGCTGCTGGCGAAATGGCGCCTCCAGGCGGACAACGAGCGGCTCGAACGGCTGGTGCGGACGCTCGGGATGCGGCTGTACGGAGCGGTCGACGCCGAACGCGCCCGGATCGCGCGCGACCTGCACGACCATCAGGCGCAATTGCTGGCGGCGGCGCGAATCGCGCTGGAGGCGGGACCGGACGAAGCGCGCGGAATCTTCAAGCAGATGGAGGACGCGCTGCGGCTGCGGGTACGCGAGCTTAGGCCGGCGACGCTCGGACGTTCAACGCTGGAGGACGGCCTGCGCTACGAACTGCGACGGCTTGCGGACGCGGGAATTCGCGGCCGCCTGCGGCATGCGCAGCGCTGCGGCGCATTGACCCGCCCGGTGCAGCAGGTTTGCTATCAGGTGGCGCGCGAGGCTTTGGCCAACGTGATTCGCCACGCCGCCGCCTCGCATGTCGAAATCGCGATCGAGAAACGGGGCCGCGTCGCGCGGCTCTCGATCCTCGACAACGGGCGGGGAATCCGCGCGGCGCCGGGGCAGGGCGGAATGGGGCTGAGCGGCCTGACCGAGCGGCTCGAAATGATGGGCGGGCGGCTCAAAATCGAATCGAAGAGCGGCGCGACCCGGCTAATCGCTGAAATTCCGGAGCCGGCATGAGCGACGAAGAAAAAATCCGCGTCCTGATCGCCGACGACCATCGCGTGCTGCTGGGTTCGCTGCGCGCGCTGCTGGAGCGCAACGGCTTCGCCGTGATTGGCGAGGCGACGACCGGGGAAGCGGCGGTCGAGCTGGCGATGAAAACGCGCCCCCAGGTAATCGTGATGGACCTCGAGATGCCGGGCACCGGCGGACTCGCCGCGGCCCATCGCCTGCGCAAGACCCTGCCCTCCGCGAAAGTGCTGATTTTGAGCGCGCACGAGGACGACGAGCAGGTGCTGGAGGCCCTGTCGGAAGCAGGCGTGGCTGGATACCTGGTCAAGAGCGATGCGCCCGAGGAGCTGCTCAACGCGGTGCGCACGGTGCACGGCGGACGGCGCTACGTCAGCCCCTCGGTCGCGCCGATTGTGATCGCGCAACTGCGCAATCCGCATCGCGCGAACGCCCGCGCCGGCCCGCCTCTGAGCAAGCGCGAACGCGAGGTGCTGCGGCTGGTCGGCCAGGGCGCGACCAGCAAGGATATCGCGCAACGGCTCGGCATCAGTCCGAAGACCGCGCAGGTCCATCGCGAGAATATCAAGGACAAGCTGAGCCTGCGCACCACGGCGGACATGGTGCGTTACGCGATCAAGCACAAAATCGTGCAACTGGACTGATTTGACCGCGGCGGCGCGGCGCGAAAAATCGGTTCATCCCGGCGGGTGAAAGTGCTACAAGGAATGACATGACGGGGATTTGAGCGAATCAGGGGAGATAACATGGTGCGAAAGGGCGTTCATCATATCGGGCTGGCGACGCTGGATTACGATCGAACGGTCGATTTCTACACGCAGAAGCTCGGCTGGAGCGTCGCGTGGTGCGACATCCTGGAGCCGGCCGAAGGCGGCAAGATCAAGCACGTCTTCATGGACACGGGCGATGGCACGCTGGTCGCGTTCATGTGTCCGGAGCGGGTGCCGGGGATTCCGACCGAGTTCAAGACCGACATCAACAGCGCGCAGAATCTGCCGCCGGCGTTTTATCATTTCGCCTTTGATTGCGCGTCGATCGAAGACCTCGAAGCCAAGCGCGAAGCCTTGACCAAACACGGGATTGACGTGACGCCGGTGGTCGATCACGAATGGTGCCGCTCGATCTACTTCAAGGATCCCAACGGGTTGTTGCTGGAATTTTGCGTGACGGTGCGGGAATTCAACGAGGACGACAAAATTTTGCGCCATCACGTGCAGCCCGGCCCGATGGTCAAGGATCCGAAGGACGCGAAGAAGGTAATCGACATGCTGATCGGACGGCGCGGACCGGACGCGCGGCCGGCCTGACACGCGCGCCGGGGCGAGATCCGCTGGCGCGCCGTCGCGCCGTCGCGTCCACGCATAATCACGCAAGAGAGGAAACGGAACTTACCGATGGCTGAGATAGGACTGTTCGAAGCGATGTACACGGCGCGGGCGATTCGGCGCATCAAGCCGGACCCGGTCCCCGACGAGATAATCGCAAAGGTGCTCGACGCCGCGATTCGCGCGCCTTCGGGCAGCAATGCGCAAGCGTGGGTGTTCATCGTGGTCAAGGACGCCGGGCGGCGCCAACGGCTCGGCGCGGTCTACAAGAAAGCCTCGGCCATCCTGAGCAAACTCTACGAGGGCGCCAAGCCGCCGCCCCATATGGACCCGGCGAAATACGAGCGCTGGTGGAAGACGGTGGTCGACCTGTTCGACCATATGGGCGACGCGCCGGTGCTGCTCGTGCCCTGTCTGAAACAATCGATCTGGGCGGGCGCGTCGAGCCTGCCGGACGACGTCAAGGCGCGGATGGCGTCGGCCGGGCGAATCGCCGGCTCGAGCATCTATCCCGCCGTGCAGAATATCATCCTGGCCTGCCGCGCCTTCGGCCTCGGCACCGTGCTGACGACGATCCACGCCTTCTTCGAGGACGAGGTGCGCGAGATTCTGAATCTGCCGCCGGAAGTGCAGACCTACGCGCTGATGCCGGTGGGCTATCCGAAGGGCAAACACGGTCCGGTGTCGCGCAAGCCGATCAACGAAGTCGCATGCCTCGATTCCTACGGCAATCCGTGGACCACGATGCCAAAGTGAACGCCTGAGATATCGCGGAACTGAAACGGGCGGGCCGCCATGACGGTCCGCCCGTTTTCGTTTGCGTTCGCGCCGCGCGAGCGATCGGCCCGCCCGCCGCGCTGTGATTCGTCCGCGTCAGCCCAGATTGTGCTTGAAGAAGGCGACGGTCTTGGGCCACGCCTCGCGCGCGTGCTCCGGATGGAACGACGGCCGCTCTTCGCACATGAAGCCGTGGTCGGCGTCGGCGTAGAGGACGACCTCGGCGGGTTTGCCGGCCTTGTTGAGCGCGTCGCGGAATTTATCGACTTCGGCCACCGGGATGAAGGCGTCCTTGCCGCCGAAGAACGCCAGCACGGGACCCTTCAGATTGGCGGCGTAATCGGTCGGGGCCTTGCCGCCCGGCTGGCCCGCGCGCGTCATCCCGCCGCCATAGAAGGGCGCGGCGGCGTAGACGTCGGGATTACGCACGGCGGTGAGAAAAGCGATCCGGCCGCCCATGCAAAAGCCGGTCGTACCGAACTTCGGCTTCGCCTCCTTGAGGGTCTTCACGTAATTGATCGCGGCGGTCATGTCGGCGACGATCTGGTCGTCGGTCAGACCCTGCATCAACTTGATCGCGCCGGGCAGATTATCGTAGCCGACGACGTTGTCGGGGCTGCGAAAATAGAGATTGGGCGAGATCGCGACGAAACCCTCGGCCGCGAAGCGATCGGTGATGTTGCGGATGTTCTGGTTGAGGCCGAACGCCTCCATCACGACCACCAGGGACGGATAGGGACCGCCGGTCGCGGGCCGCGCGAGATGGCAGGGCATGTCGCCGCCGGCCGTGCCCACCATGACTTCCTGCTTTACTATTTCCATCGTCACCTCCCTCGGATATGGACCGCCAGCGGGGCGGAAATCCGGGAAATTCGCATGGCGGGGCGGCCGCGGGTTGCCGCGGATCGGCGGGCGCGGCCACGCCCACTCATGCGCATCTGTTTCGCACGAATCGCGGGCACGCTCAAGCGCGCGGCGGCGGCTCGCCCGAAGGCCGCGGCGCCGCTACTATACCGGTCGCCCACCCGCGGCCGAGCGCATGATTCCCATCCGCGACAGCGAAGCGACCCGGCGGCTCACGCCGATCAATACCGCGCTGATCGCGGCGAATCTCGCCGTGTTCGCGTACGAGGCGCGGCTGGGGCGCGGCGCGGAGGGCCTGCTCGGCCGCTATGCGCTGACGCCGGCGGCGCTCACCGGCGCGCGCACGGCGGCGGCCGAAGCGCGGGCGCTGGCGACGCTCGTCAGCTCGATGTTCCTGCACGGGAGCGTGCTCCATGTGCTCGGCAACATGCTCTATCTGTTCATCTTCGGGCCGGCGGTCGAGGAGCGGACCGGCGCGCGGCGCTACGCGATTTTCTATTTCGCGGCGGGGATCGCGGCGGGGCTGGCGACGGTCGCGATGGCCCCGGATTCGCGGATCGGCGTGATCGGCGCGAGCGGCGCGATCGCGGGCGTGCTGGGGGCCTACTTCGTGCTCTATCCGCGGGCGCGGATCATGACGATTCTGCCGTTGGGATTTTTCCTCTGGACGCCGGAAATTCCGGCGGTGGTCTACCTGCTGGCGTGGTTCGCGGCGCAGCTTTACGCCGGAATCGCGGCGGGCGCGCAGGGACCGCTGGTCGGCGGCGTGGCGTGGTGGGCGCACGTCGGCGGCTTTTTGTTCGGCGTCGCGATCGGGCCGTTCGCGGCGCGCGGCATGGCGCGGGGGCGCCGGCGGCGCCGCTAGCTTGTGGACAGTGTGGATTCCCGACGGCTGCCGACGCGCGTCGCGCCGGGAGCGGCTTGCGGGGAAGATCGGCCGCGCGGATACTTTGATCCTGGGCAACGGTCCGCCTCGATGGACCGAATCAGTTGCGGCGGTGAGTACAGGTGGCGGCGGCATCGGCGGACGACATTTTCAAACGCGTTCCCCCTCAAAATCTTGAGGCCGAGCAGTCCGTCCTGGGCGCGGTGCTGCTCGATAACGACGGGATCAACGTCGCACTGGAGGCGCTCGGTCCCGACGATTTCTACCGCGAATCGCATCGCGAAATTTTCCGCGCGATGGTCGATTTGACCGAGCATAATCGCCCGGTCGACGCGATTACGCTGAGCGAGGCGCTGCGCAACAAGGGCGCACTGGAGGCGATTGGCGGCGCGGCCTATATCGCGGAGCTGGCGGCGTGTGTGCCGACGGCCGCGAACGTCGGTCATTACGCGCGGATCGTGCGCGAAAAATCGGTCCTGCGCGCGCTCGCCTCGACCGCGACGGAAATCGCCTCGGGCGCCTACGAGGCGCCGGCCAACGTCGACGAATTTCTCGACGGCGCCGAGCATCGCATCTTCGAAATTTCCGAGCGCCGCATCAGACAGTCGTTCCATCCGATGAGCGAGCTGACGCGCGAATCGCTCAAAATGATCGAGCGGCTGTACGAGAACAAGGAGCTGGTGACGGGCGTGCCGACCGGCTTCACCGACCTCGATCGGCTGACGGCGGGGCTGCAGCCCGCGGACCTGATCATTATCGCGGCGCGTCCCAGCATGGGCAAAACCGCGCTCGCGCTGAATATCTGCGCGCACGCCGCGCTCGACGCCGATCCGCGCGTGGGCGTGGCGTTTTTCTCGCTCGAAATGTCGAAGGAGCAGCTCGTCCTGCGGATGCTCTGCTCGGAGGCGCGGGTCGACAGCTCGAAGGCGCGCGCGGGCTTCCTGAGCGGGCGCGATTTTCCCAAGCTGGCGGAAGCGGCGGCGCGACTGGCGGAAGCGCCGATCTTTATCGACGACAGCTCCGACACCTCGCCGATCGTGCTGAAGGCGAAATGCCGCCGGCTGATGCGCGAGCGCAACTCACGCCTCGGCCTGGTAATCGTCGATTACCTCCAGTTGATGCGATCGTCGCGGCCGGGCGAATCGCGCGAAAAGGAGATCGCCGAAATCTCGCGCTCGCTCAAGGGATTGGCGAAGGAGCTGAGAGTGCCGGTGATCGCGCTCTCGCAGCTCAACCGGCAGGTCGAGACGCGCCCCGACCGCCGGCCGCTGCTCGCGGATTTGCGCGAATCGGGCGCGATCGAGCAGGACGCCGACGTGATCGCGTTCATCTATCGCGACGAGATGTACCATCGCGACAGCAAGGAGCCGGGCGTCGCCGAAGTGATCATCGCCAAGCAGCGCAACGGTCCGACCGACACCGCCAAGCTCACCTATCTGAGCCAGTACACGCGCTTCGAGAACTACGCGCCCGAGGCCGGCTTCTTCGAGGAAAACGAGGGCTGAAGGCCGCGCGGGGTTTGCGGCGACGGGGCCAAACACGATAGGTTCGCGCGAGCTTTTTCCTGCGCGGAGGCCGCCTATGAATCGCTGGCAAATCGGCGACGTCACGATCAGCCGTTTCGTCGAAATGGAAACCGTCTCGAAGGCCACCTTCGTGCTGCCCGACGCGACGCCCGAGAACGTCCGGCGCGAAGCGGCCGCCCTGATGCCGCATTTTTGCGACGAGAACGGGCGCGTCCGGATGAGCATCCACGCGCTCACGCTCGAATCGAAAGGCAAGCGGATCGTCGTCGATACCTGTATCGGCAATGACAAGCGGCGGGGTTTCGAGGGCTGGAGCCAGCTCCATACGAGTTTTCTGAGCGATTTGGAACAGGGCGGCTTTCCGCCCGATTCGTTCGATTACGTAATCTGCACGCATCTGCACGTCGATCACGTCGGCTGGAACACGCGGCTGGTCGGCGAGCGCTGGGTTCCGACCTTCACCCGCGCGCGTTATCTGTTCGGGCGCGCCGAATGGAACCATTGGTCGGCCGAGCAGGACAGTTTCATCAAGGATCCGATCGACGATTCGGTGCGTCCGATTGTCGACGCGGGCCTGGCCGATCTGGTCGACGAGGGCCATCGCGTAACCGAGGAAATCTGGCTCGAGCCGACCCCCGGCCATACCCCCGGACATTTCAGCGTGCGAATTTCGTCGCGTGGCGAGGAAGCGGTCATCACCGGCGACCTGATGCACCATCCGATCCAGTGCATCCATCCGCAATGGAACTGCGGTTTCGACGCGATTCCGGAGCTGGCGCGGACGACGCGGCGCGCCTTCCTGGAGCGTTACGCCGACCGGCCGGTCACCGTGTTCGGGACCCATTTCGCGACGCCGTCATGCGGCCATATCGTGAAGAATGGCGCGGTCTGGCGGTTTCAGGTCTGAACGCGACTCCGGCGGGCTGGTTCGATTTGGGTTAGTCCGAATCGTCGGATTCGGACGCGGGCGCGGCTGCGACGGCTGAGGATTCGGCAGGTTCGGGATTCTCGTTCGGCGCGCCGCTCGCGTCGAGCGGCGCATCGGACGGCGCATCGGACGATAGGTCTGAAGCGTCCGCTTCGACCCCGCCCGGCGCCGATTTGGCGGCGGGCGCGTCAGCCGGATCGCCTTCCGCGGCGGACATATCGGCGGTCATCGGAGCGTCCGCCGCGATCAGCGGCGCGTTATCGCGCGGCAATTCGATTGCGCGGAACTCTTCGAGATCGGGCAGGCTCGCCAGGTCCTTCAGGCCGAACAATTCGAGAAATTCGGGCGTGGTCGCGTAGACGATCGGACGGCCGGGAGCTTCCTTGCGGCCGGCGATTTTGATCAGGCTGCGTTCGAGCAGCGTATCGATCACGCCGCCGCAATCGACGCCGCGCAACTGCTCGATCTCGGGGCGCGTGACCGGCTGGCGATAGGCGATGATCGCAACGGTTTCCATCAGCGGGCGGCTGAGCCGGGGCGGTTTCGCCGCGAGCAGCCGGCGTACGTAGGCCGCATGCTCGCGCGGCGTGCGCAACTGATAGCCGCCGGCCACCTCTTCGAGCGCGACGCCGCGCCCCGCCGCCGGGTACGCCGTGGCCATCTCGCCCAGCGCGCGCCGGATCTCGTCGCGCGGCACGCTCTCGATCGCCGAGACCAGTTGCGCCAGCGTCACCGGTTCGCCGGCCGCGAACAAAAGACTTTCCAGAATCGCCTTGAGCCGTTCCTCTTCCACCACGTCGCGCGCGAGCGGCTAGGCGCCGCTCCCGCTTCCTCCACTGTTGCGGTTCGTTTCGTCGCCGCTGGGCGGTTCGGCGCCGGCGGCGGTGGTTTCGGCCGCCGCGGAGTGCGCGCCGTAGCGGTCGCCCCGTCCGAGCATGATCGGCGCGCCGCGTTCCTCCTGCGACACGCTGATCGCGCCGCGCCGAATCAATTCGAGCACGGCGATAAAGGTCGCGATCACCAGCGCGCGATCGTCGAAGTCGTCGAACAGCGCCAGAAATTCGACGCGCTCGGACTCGCCCAGCGCCGCCAGCACGCGCGGGATGCATTGCGCGACGGGAATATCGCGCAGCTCGATCCGGCGCGGCGTGCGATCGTCGATCCGCTTGAGCACGGCCGCCATCGCGCTCACCAGATCGAAAATCGTCACCCGCCATGACGGCTCGGCCGTGTCGGCCTCGGGCGCGGGATGGCGCGGCGCGGCAAAAACGTCGCGGCCGAGCAGCGCGCGGGCTTCGAGCTTGGCGGCGGCCTCGCGATAACGCTGATATTCGAGCAACCGCTCGACCAGGTCGCGCTTGAGCTCCTCGGCCTCTTCCTGATCGGCCAGCTCCGGATGCGGCAGCATCGCGAACGACTTAATCAGGAGCAGCGTCGCCGCCATCACCAGGTATTCGCCCGCGATATCGAGATTGAGCTGCTCCATCAGCTCCAAATGCGCGAGATACTGCTCGGTGATGACGCTGGCGCCGACGTCGTGCGGATCGAGTTCGACGCGCTTGACCAGATGGAGCAACAGATCGAGCGGCCCCTCGTAAATCGGCAGGCGGAAACGCAGCGCACCGGCGTCGCTCTCGTACCTCGCGATGGCGCGATCGTCGCTCATAGCAGCGTCCGCGTTATCGCGAAGATAATCGGATTGATCACGGCGTTCACGGCGTTGGTGTAAAGCAGCAACAACAATATCAGAAATCCGAAGCGCTCAATCCTCGCAAAGCGGCGCGCCATCGGCGCCGGCAGCAGGCCGGTCAGGACGCGCCCGCCGTCGAGCGGCGGAATCGGCAGCAGGTTGAAGACCGCGAGCGAGACATTGACGATGACCGACGCCTGCGCCATCAGGGCGAGTGGATAAAAAATCGCGCGTCCGTAGGGCCCACCCAGATGCGCCGCGAATAGACGCGTCGCGAAGGCGCTGGCGGCGGCGACGGCGAAATTGGTCAGCGGCCCGGCCGCGGCGACCGCGATCATGCCGGAGCGCGGCGGGCGCAGGCGGCGGAAATCGACCGGTACCGGCTTCGCGTAGCCAAAGACCGGCAGATGGGCGAAGAGCAGCAGCGCCGGCAGAATCACGGTGCCGAACGGATCGATATGCGACAGCGGATTAAGCGTGAGCCGCCCGGCTCGCGCCGCCGTATCGTCGCCCAGGCAGCGCGCGGCGACGCCATGCATCACCTCGTGCGCGACGATCGCGAAGATCGTCGGCAGCGCCCATACGATTACCTCGATTATGAATCCGTGCGGCGTGCTCAAATCAGTCTTCGGCGTCCTCGGGCGGATTTGCGGGTTTGTGCGCGGCCGGACGCGCGCCGCGCGTCGCTCGCGGATGGAACGTGCGATGGACG
>JAJXYM010000320.1 GCA_021780585.1 Deltaproteobacteria bacterium | reverse complement strand
CCGCGCGTCGGCCCCGTCAGATTCCGGATTCACGCCCGCGCCGGCGCGCCAAATCCGGGTCGAAGGCGAGGTCAAGGCCGACGCTCCGCTGCGCCGCGCCGCGTCCGCTCCGGCGCCGTCGGCTCCCGCCCCCGCGCCGGCCCGTTCGGCGCCGGCCGTGGCCGCCACGCCCGACCTTCCGGAATTGCGCGATTTCATCCGCGCGCGCCGGGCCGCATTGGCCGGTTTCATGGAGCAGGGCGCCACGCTGATGCTCGACGGCGATCTGGTGACGATCGCGCCGCGCAACGACATCTACGTCCGTTACCTGACTGATAATCGCAACGTAATCGCGGAGTTGGCGAGCGAACTCTACGGCCGCAAGATCCGCGCCGAAGTCGGCGCGCCCGGCGCGCCGCCGCAAGCCGCGCCGCTATCGCCCGGCGTGTCGGCGCCAGACCCCGCACCCGCCGCGTCGGCGTCGGCGCCCGCGACCGCATCGACAGGCGGCAGCGCCGAAAATCCCGCGCCCGTCGCGATCGCTCCCGCGCGCGACGCGGCCGCTGCCGACTCCGACCCGCCGCCGGCGCCGGTCGGGCCGACCTCCGCCGAATTACGTCAGGCGGTCTATGCCGATCCGGTTGTGCGCCGTATCTTCGACGAATTTCAGGCGCGCCTGGTCGAAGTACGCGCCAATGAAACCGCCGCGCCGCGCAAGCCATAGCGCCGCCCGCGATGCTATCCTTGCCGCAAGGAGTCTAGTCCCGTGCCAGAATTCGATCTCTCGGCCCTGATGCAGCAGGCGCAGGCCATGCAGGAAAAGCTTAAGCAACTGCAGGAAGAGGCCGCCGCCAAAACCGTCGTCGCCGACGCCGGCGGTGGGATGGTCCGGGCGACCGCGGACGGCGCGATGCGGCTGCGGAAAATCGAAATCGATCCCGCCCTGATCGCCGCCAACGACAAGGCGATGCTCGAGGACCTGATCGTGGTCGCCGTCAACGAAGCGCTCAGTCGCGCGCAGGCCCTGATGGCGCAGGAGTTGGGCAAGGCTTCGCCTTTTCCTGGTCTCAAACTGCCCGGCCTGTTCGGCGGCAACGACTGACCCGGCGCGCCGCGGGGCGCCTCGCGATGGCTGAAAATCTCAAACGCAATGACGGCCTGCCGCCCGCCATGACCCGCCTGGTCAAGGAGCTGTCGCGCCTGCCCGGGATCGGCGAAAAGACCGCCTCACGCCTTGCTTTCAACCTCCTCAACCGTCCGCGCGACGAAGTTATCGCGCTGGCCGAGGCGTTGCTCGAAATGAAGGAGCGGGTCGGCCTGTGCGGTGAATGCTTCGGTCTGTCCGACGCGCCGCGCTGTCCGATCTGCGCCGATCCCGCGCGCGAGCATGACTTGGTCTGCGTGGTCGAAGGTCCGGCCGACCTGATGGCGATCGAACGCGCGCGCAGCTTCGCCGGCGTCTATCACGTGCTGCACGGCGCGATCGCGCCGCTCGACGGCATCGGCCCCGACGATATCAAGATTGACGAGCTGCTCGCCCGCCTGCGCGACGGCGCCGCCGTCCGCGAAGTGATCATCGCCACCAACGCCACCGTCGAGGGCGAGGCGACCGCGCTCTATCTGGCGAAAACGTTGAAGCCACTGGGGGTCAGGGCGACGCGGCTGGCGCGCGGACTTCCGGCCGGCGGCGATCTCGAATACAGCGACTCGGCGACGCTCACCAGCGCGATCAGCGGCCGCCGCGAGCTCTAGGGAACCTCGGAACGGGAGCGATTCTTGTCATTCTGAACGGAGTCGGCGGAGTGAATAAGCCCGGGATGTTTCGCTTCGCTCGGAATAAAAAGAGAGGCTCTACCCTGCAAAACGTCGTGGCGCCGCTCTGAACGAGTCCATGACGGAATATCGCCTGAACGCACGCGTTTAACGATTTACAGGCGAAGGTTTGCGCCAGGATTCCGTTAACTGGCCGCGCTCAGCCGGCGCCGCCGAAATGGGCGTGCGCGATCGCGCTGGTCGAGACGAACGTCCCCGCCGCGGGATCGTAGACTTCGGCCGACCACAGGATCGAAAACGGCACCGCCGCGCCGCCCGTCATCCCCTGCGCCGCGATCGGATTGCGCGCCGCGCCGAGCCGGAAATTGTAGCCGCCGACGACCAGCACCGCGCCGTTCGCCATCCTCGCGGCGGCCGCGTAGTCGCGATATTCGGTCATGCTCCCGGCGCATCCGCCGCCCGCGCCCGCGCCGCCGACGCAGCGGAACGCGCCGCGCGCCGGATCGTACAGTTCCGCCGTGTTGAGAATCGTCTTGCCGCCGCCCCCGCCCGCGATCAGCACCGCGCCGCTCGGCAGCAGGGTCGCGGTATGTTCATAACGGGGCTCGATCAGGTTCGTGCCGCCGGCGAACGCGGCCGTCGTCAGCGTGAATTTGCCGCGCGCCGGATCGTACAACTCGGCCTGCGCCAGCACATGGGAATTGGCGTCGATTCCGCCGGTGATCAGCACCATGCCATTGGCGAGCCGGGTGGCGCGATGGGCCTGGCGGGCGACGACCAGCGCGCCGGTCGCGGCGAATTTGCCGTTCGCGGGATCGTAGACTTCCGCCGCCGCCTCGACCGCGCCGCCGGCGTCGCCGCCGCGCGCGACCAGCACGTCGCCGTTTTGCAGCAGGGTCGCGGTATGCTTGCCGTGCGCCGCGACCATCCGGCCGACGTAATAGAATTTGTCCGCCTCGGGATCGTAAAAGCGCGTCACGTTGCCGGTCGCGCCGAAGCTTCCGGTGGCCGGATCGTAGAGTTCGGCGGTCGCCAGATTCGAAGTATGCGCGGTGGTCGTGTCGCCGCCGGCGATCAGCACCTTGCCGTTTTGCAGCAGAGTCGCGGTATGGTCGAAGCGCGGCTGGCCGAGGCTGCCGGTTACCGAAAAATGCCGCGTCGCCGGGTCGTATAGTTCCGCCGCCGCCACCGGACGGCCATCCGCGCCGATGCCGCCCGCGATCAGCACGCGGCCGTCGCGCAGCAGGGTCGCGGTATGATAGGCGCGGCCGCTCGCGAGGCTGCCCGCATGCGAAAACGCGCCGGTCGCCGGGTCGTATAGTTCCGTCGATCCGCTCGCCGGCCCCTCGCTCGCCACGCCGCCCACGATCAGCACGAGACCGTTGGGGAGAGTCGTCGCGGTCGCGGCAAAGCGCGAATCGTTCAGATCGCCGGTGGGCGCCGCGCTGGGCGGAGGCGCGAAAACCGTCGTCCGCGGCTGCGTCCCGCCGCATCCGGCCGCCAGCGCTCCGGCCAGCGCCAGGGTCGGCGTGAGCCGTGCCCAGAATCGCCCCCGATACCGCATTGGATACTCTCCGCCGGCCGCGCCGCCGCGTGCGAGACCGCCCGCGCCGCTTTCGCGCCAGTTTCGGTTCACGGCTCGCTCGTGGACGAAACACCCTGGCTGAACGCCGAAACTTCGCGTTGCCATTGCTGGCCGAACGCCAGGATCAGGACCTGCTGGTTGATCTGCGCGTCGTGGGACAGGCTGCGCCAGGTGCCGCCCCCCGCCGCCGCCATCGCCTGATAGGCGTGCTGCGTCTGCAGATAGAAGCCGGGCAGCGGGCCGTTCTGCATCTGGGTCAGCTTGGCCGTTTCGATTCCCTGGCTCTTCGCCCAGTCCTCAAGGAACCGCTGATGTTCCTCGACGGTCACGTCGACCGTGTTGAACGTGCCGTTTTCCGCGCGAAAACGTGAGATTTCCCCCATCACCGGCGCGGCGTCCTCGTCGAACGGAGGGGTATCGCCGACCAGCACGATCACTTTGCGGGCCGAATCCCGCCAGCCCATCCGATCGACCGCCGTGCGCACGGCGCCGAGCGTGTCCTCCTGCCATTCGCCGCCGTCATGCGCCTGAATATTGTTCAGGAACTGGATCAGCACGCCGGGTGAGACGGTGAGCGTCTGCGTCTCGATCGGTTCGCCCCGTCCGCCGAAGACCACGATTCCGATCCGCGCGGTCGGGACCAGCCGATGGATCGCCAGCACCAACTGCCTCATCCGATCCTTGACGACGTCGATAATGAGCTTCATCGAGCCGGTGCCGTCGATCACCAGCACCACGTCGAGGCCGGATTTGCGCAGGCCGCCAATAAAGCCGCCGAAGCCCGAACCGATTCCCTGGCCGTAGCCCGAACCGATTCCGCCGCCGCGCCCGATGCCGATTCCGCCGCCGGCGATCGCGCGCACGTAATGGGTCGCTTCGGAGACCGCCTCCGAGCCGTGGAGGGAGACCACCGGCCGCGCGATCGGCATCGGCGCGGCCATCTCCGGCATCGCCATCTCGGGCAGATTGAGCTGCTTCAACTCGTCGTGGCCGCCGTTGCCGCCGCCCCCGCCCGACTGGAAATTGACCGCAATCAGGTTGCGGCCGGTCTCCACATGCACGCCCCACAGCAGAAACAGGAGGATCAGCGCGTGGATCGTGATCGAGATCGGCAGCGGTCCCTCCATGAAGCGCAGCGCGTTGCGCACCGCCGCCCAGCGTTCGGCCGGCTCGCCGGCGGCCGCCGCGATCGCGCGCCGATTGCGCACCGTCAGCAGGTAAATCACGAGCGCCAGCAGCAGCACCGCCGCCGCCGCCAATCCCGCCGCTTTTATGCTAATCACCCGCCGAGTTCCGCCTTGTTACGCTTGCTTTTATCGGCGCCAGACCGCCCGCGCCGCGAAAAATTCATCGTCGCGTCCCGCAGCTATTGCATCCCGCCTTCCGAGGGCGCGACCGCGTCCGGCGCCGGCGCCTCCGGTTCCGCCATCGGCGCCGGTTCCCGGGCCTGCGCGCCCGCGTCGCCGGTATCGCCCGAGACCGCCAGGGCGACCTGATCCGCGCCGGCGCCCTTGGCGATATCCAGAATCCGCACCATGTCGCCGAGAATCACCCGCGCGTCGCCGTCGAAGACCACCAGCTTGTCCGGAGTCTTCGCCAGCGCGCCTTTCAGGGCGCCGCCCAGGTCCGCTTCGCTCACCGGCTGCTGATTGACGAAAATTTTATGCTCGGCGGTGTACGTCACGGTCACGCCCTTGGGCTGCTGATTCGCCGCCTGCGGCTCCATTTTCGGCAAATCGACGTGGGCGGCGGATTCGATCGTCACCGCCGTGGCGACCATGAAGATAATCAGCAGGACGAGGAAGATATCGGTGAGCGGGGTGATATTGATCGACGCGAACATCCCGCCCTGCTCGTTGCCGGCCTGAATCGCCATCGGGTTAGCCTCTCGTTCGCGCCGCGCGCGGTCTAGCCGCCCGCGCCCGGAGCGGGCGCGAAGTTGGTGACGCGCTTGGCCGCGATCGCGATTTGCGCGGCGCCGGCCGCCTTGGCCACTTCGAGGATTTTCGCGACGTCGCCCAGCAAGACCGTGCGATCGCCCTGGAAAATCACGGTCTTCACGTCCACCCGCCCGAGCGCGTCGCCCAGCGCCTCCTGCAGATCGTTTTCCGGCACGTCCTTGGAGTTGACGAACAATTCGTGGTTGGCGGTGTAGGTGACGATCACGCCCTTGTTCTCGGGCGAAGTGTTTTCGGCCTGCGGCAGATCGACGTGCGTGGCGGATTCGACCGCGACCGAAGTCGTCACCATGAAAATGATCAGCAGAACCAGGAAGATATCGGTCAGCGGCGTGATGTTGATTTCCCAGAACATCCCGCCGCCGCCCGAAGGCGAACTAATTGCCATTGTTATGCTGGCCCCTGATCGCGGCGTCGATCAGCCGCGCCGCGCAGATATGAATCGTCGCGTTGATCCGCTCGATTTTCTGCGACAGGTAATTATAGAAAATGACCGCGATAATCGCGACCGCCAGTCCCAGCGCGGTCGAGATCAGGGCCTCGGAGATTCCGGCGGCGACGACGGAAAAGCCGCCCGTGCCCATGATCGCCATCGATTGGAACGCGGCCAGGATTCCGACCACAGTGCCGAACAGTCCGATAAACGGGGCCGACGCGCCCGAGGTCGCCAGCACCCAGATAAGTCCGCGCAATTGCAGGAGTTCGGCGAAGCGGCGCTCCTCGTCGACTTCTTCGAGCCGGGCCCGATCGGCCGAGGCGGCCTCCGCGACCAGTTCCTGAAACACCCGCTCGCCGGCGCTGCGGGGACTCTTAACCCGTTCCAGCGCCTCGTTGAATTTGCCCTGTCGGAGCGGCTCGACCAGACCGTCGGCGACGCGCGCGGCGCGGGCGCCCTGGCCCCATAGCGACCATACGCGCTCGATAATGATCGTCACGCATACGACCGAAATCAGCAGCAGCGGGTAGGTGGCGTACCAACCCTGCATGATCATCGCGATAATGCTGAATTGCGTCTGCATCCCCGATAGGTCCCCGGAGCGTAAAAATTGCTTTGGCGGGCGCGGCGCGACCCGCGTCAGGCTTGCTCAAATGCTATGATACCAGAGTTGCTGTCAAGTAGGGTTTTCGATGCGCCGCCGCCCAAATCCGGGCTATGGCGGTCACCGAACCGCACATTCAGAGGCGATAGTTGCGGTGTCGATCGGCCACTCCGGCCAACCGCCCTCAACCGGGTCGACCCTGGCCGACCGATTGAAAAAGGGTGGGCGCGCCGGCATCGACTGACCGGCGCGCCCAGCGGAAACGATGGGCGGACGTTAACGGCGGCCGCCGCACAAGGACCCACTACGGCCGTCTTCCACGTCAGGGTTTTTATGAGCGTCGGCGGAAACCCCGGCTGGCGCTTCCAGGCATCAAACCGTGATTATCGTTCTAAATCGAAAGGCCCCCAAAATTTTGCTCATTACGTCAATAATTTCGTTGGATGACCTAACTCTGCATATTTCCGCTCGTCATCCGGAAAATCCTCCGAATCGAATTGGTCGGCGCTAAACAGGACGCCTTTGCCGGGGCGATAACGGACCGGGTGAGGCGCTCGCGCCCCATCCCGAGAACCGCAAACGTTCTGGCGATTTCGCGTTCGTGACATATGCGGGCGCAAGGCCGGCCGCCGCGCCGGGCGGCGCCACAATCGACCTGAATTCGTTCGTTGATTGGCGTCGCGAGCCGTTCAGAGATAGGTGAATGCCGCAGCTTCGGCTTGACTTTGGGGGGTGGGCGGGTTTATCCAAAGCTGTTGGGTCCGCGCCGCGCGGACGCGTCGATGCGTGCGCGATGATTCGGCGCGCGAGGCGGCATGCGCCGGCCGGCGGGACTGCGGCGCGGGCGATCGGCGGGAAGATGGTTGGGCCGCTGCGCGTGCTTTCATTCGCTGGCGCGGCGGCGTGCGGGATAAATCGAATCTGAAGAAGGAAACGTTCACGATGGCATTACTTGAAGGCAAAGTCGCGGTTGTCACCGGCGCGGGTCGCGGGATCGGCCGCGAAGAGGCGCTGCTGATGGCGAAGCAGGGCGCCAAGGTGGTCGTCAACGACCTCGGCGGCCATTTCGACGGCACTGGCCAGTCCCGTTCGCCGGCCGAAGACGTGGTCAAGGAAATCCGCGCGGCGGGCGGCGAGGCGGTGGCGAATTTCGAGAGCGTTTCCGATTTCAAGTCGGCGAAGCGGATTATCGAATGCGCGACCGATAATTTCGGCAAGCTCAATATCGTCGTCAACAACGCCGGAATCCTGCGCGACCGCATGATCTTCAACATGAGCGAAGAGGATTTCGACGCGGTTCTGGCGGTCCATCTGAAGGGCACCTTCAATCTCGCGCGGCATGCGTCGTCGTACTGGCGCGAACAGCATAAAAACGGCAATTTGCTGAACGGCCGGCTGATCAATACGAGTTCGGATTCGGGTTTGCTCGGCAACGCTGGCCAGAGCAATTACGGGACGGCCAAGGCCGCGGTGGCGACCTTCGCGATTATCGTGGACCGCGAGATGGCGCGTTACGGCGTAACCGCCAATGCGATCGCGCCGGTCGCGCGCACGCGGCTGACGATCGACGCGACGCCGCAGACCGCCGCGACGATGCCGGTTCCGAAGGGCGGCGAGGTTGACCGGTTCAGCCCGGCGCACGTCGCGCCGCTGGTCGCGTGGCTCGGCAGTGACGACGCCAAGGACGTTCACGGCGAGGTGTTCCGCGTCGGCTTGGGCGCGGTATGGCTGATGAAGGGCTGGCATAGCGCGGCCAAGGTTACGCAGACCGGTGCGCTCAAGTTCTGGGATCCGGCCGAACTCGGCGCCAAGGTCAAGGAACAGTTGGCCCGCGGCGTCACCAAGAAAGAGGGGCTTGCGGACGTACTGGCCGGCGGAGTCTGAGCGCGCGTGAGCGCCGCGTCCAACCATGCGGAAAGCGCGGCCCGAAGCGGGCCGCGCTTTCGTTCGATCCTGTTGATTTGCGCCGCTAATACCGCGCGCAGCGTGATGGCGGAGCATCTGTTGACGCGCGAGCTTGGCCGGCGCGGCAGGCGGCATCAGGTGCGCGTGCGTTCGGCAGGGATCGCGCCTTACGCGCGCGACGGCGCGCTGATTTCGCTCGACACGCGGATGACGCTGCGGGATATCGGCATCGAGTTGGGTGAAGAAGCGACCTCGACCGACCTCAAGCGTCATCCCGAGCTGCTGGCCGAGGCCGATCTGGTGATCGCGATGACGGCGCAGCAGGCGCGCGAGTTGCGCGAGCGGTTTCAGGTTACCGGCGCCCACGCGGTGCATACGCTGCGTGAATTCGCCGGCGAGGCGGGCGATATCGACGATCCGTTCGAGCAGGGCGACCTGGCGTTCGCGCAATGCCGGCGCGAGATCGAGCGGTTGCTGCCGCGCCTGGTCGAGCGGCTGTTCGCAAGCGATTGAGTCCGGTCGAACGGGGCCGTCCGATGGAATTTGCCAATCCCGCCGACGCTGAAATTCGCGCGATTCTTACGCATCCCGATACCGTCGCGGTGGTCGGATGCTCGTCGAATCCGGCGCGCGACAGTCTCAGAATCGCGAAGCTCTGGCGCGACAAGGGTTATCGCGTGATCCCGGTCAATCCGGAGCTGAAGCCCGACGCGCTGATCGAGGCGCTGGGCGAACGCTGCTATCCGAGCCTGGCGGCGATACCCGACGCGGTCGCCATCGTCGATGTGTTCCGGCGCTCCGAATTCGTCGCCGAGATCGCCCGCGAGGCGATCGCCAAGGGTGCGCGCGTGCTCTGGTGCCAGTTGGGCGTGATCGACCACGAGGCGGCGCGGCAGGCGCGCGCGGCCGGCCTGACCGTCGTGATGGACCGATGCCCGGCGATCGAATACCGCCGTCTATTTTGAGCGGTCGCGACTTGGTCGGCGCGGGGCCGCGGCCGTGAAGGCGCGGCGCTGGCGCACGCTCAACACTGAGCGCGTTTACGAAACGCCGATCTTCGACCTGCATCGCCGTCGTTCGGCCCATCCGCGGCGCGGCGAGCGCGATTTTTTCGTCATTGATCCGGCCGATTGGGTCAATATCATCCCGCTCACGCCGAAGCGCGAAATAATCATGGTGCGTCAGTTCCGCCATGGTATCGGCGCGTTCACGCTGGAGATTCCGGGCGGCATGATCGATCCCGAGGATGCGTCGCCGGGGGCGGCCGGGCGGCGTGAGATGGTCGAGGAGTGCGGCTACGATACCGAGGATATCGTGCCGCTCGGCCGGGTCCATCCGAATCCGGCGATTCAGCCGAATTTTTGCTATTCGTTTTTGGCCCGCAACGTGCGCAAAATCGCGAAGCCGCACGCCAATCCGGACGGTTCCGAAGAGACCGAAGTGGTGATCGTGCCGCGCGAGAGCATCCGCAACCTGATCGCGTCGGGCAAAATCACGCACTCGCTGGTGATCGCCGCGTTTTCATTTCTCGACGTTTACAATCCGCCGCCGAAACCGCGCCGCCGCCGCTGACCCGCCACGCGCGCGGCCGGTTCATCTCCGGACGCCATCATGCCGGCATCGGAACGAGCGTTGGGAGCGATCTCGTCAGCGCGCCGTCGCGGGGCCGCCATAGCGGCGCCG
>JAJXYM010000159.1 GCA_021780585.1 Deltaproteobacteria bacterium | reverse complement strand
ATCGCCCCGCCGGCCAGCACCTTGGCCAGCGTCGCCGGCGGCATTCCCATCGCCTTGATCATCCGCGGGGCGCCGGTAAAGCCGTCAAAATGGGGATAGTCGGTCGCCCACAGGATATTGTCGGCGCCGATATAGTCGGCCAGACAGGCCAGCGACCGCTCGACCGGCTCGAACGAAACGAAGCATTGGCGGCGGAAAATTTCGCTGGGCCGCGTGGCGACGCCCGTGTCGTTCATCCCGACGTCGTCGAAATGGCGGTCCATGCGATCCAGCCAGCCCGCCATCCAGCCGCCGCCCGATTCCAGAAAGCCCACGCGCAGTGGGGGAAACCGATCGCACGGCCCGCACATGATCATGCTCGCCGCCGCCGTCATCAGCTCCAGCGTATGGGCCACGCAATGGCGCACGGCGCGGCGATGGCCCTCGAAGCGATCCATCGCGAGCGTGGGCTGGCCGCTCTCGGCGCCGCTATGGATGCCGATCGCAAGATTGAACTCGACCGCCGCGCGCCATAGGGCGTCGTTGGCGGGATCGTGCAGCACCCGGCCGTTGTAGGGATTCGGCCGCACGAACGCGGCGCGGAAACCCAGCTCCCGCGCCGCGAAACGCATCTCCGCGACCGCCAGCTCCAGCGCCTGCATCGGCAGCATCGCGACCCCGAACAGCCGCTCCGGCGCGGCCGCGCAATAGTCGGCGAGCCAGCGATTGTAGGCGCGGCATACCGCGGCCGACAGCTCCGCGTCAGCGATCGCGCCGAGAAACAAGCCCAGACTCGGATAGAGAAACGCGGCGTCGATACCCTCCGCGTCCATGTCCGGGAGCCGCTTATGGGGATCGAAGCCGCCCGGCTTGCCGTCGGCGTATTTGCCCCATACGGAGACCTTGCCCTCGCGCGCCCCGATCGCGCCGGTCGCGCCGATCTTGACGCGGCGACGGCCGGGACCGTTGTCGGTCATCTCCCGATCGCCGAGCGCCATGATTTCGGCGCCTTCGGCGTTGAGCACGATCCGCGGCGCGCGATCGCGAAACTTCGGCTCGATATAGTTGAGCCACAGATCCGCCGGTTCGAGCACATGCCCGTCGGCGTCAATTACTTCATAGGCGCGAGCCATCGTCACACTCCAGATAGTCAGTGAATAATCAGTCGCGTCCCCGATGAAACCGTCGCGCGAGCGGCGGCGCGAGCGCCTTCCGCGACCGGCGCGAGCGCGCGTCAACCCGCGCGCGGCTGCATCATCCGCCACATCCTGACGCCGATCGGCGCGAACTCGCCGATCACGCGATAGCCGAGGCGCGAATAGTAGGCGACGTTGGCCTCGGTCGCGGTTTCGAGATAGACGCCGGCGAGATCGGGGCGCTTGAGCGTCTGCGCGCGCAGGAAATCGAGGATCGCGACGCCGCAATGGCGCCGCTGGAAGACCGGATCGACGCCCAGCACGTTGAGATAAAGATGCGGCTCGGGCGGACGATTGCGCAGCAGCGTATCGAGCGCGCCGACCGCGCGGCGCACGCCGTCGAAGCCGATCGCGGCGTACAGCGCGGGCAGCAGCGTGAGTCCGCTCAGCACCGCGCCCAAGCTGGAGCCGGCATGCGCGACCTGCTCGATAATCGCCGCGCCCGCCACCCGGCCGCCGTCGAGCACTCCGACCACCGGCTGGCCGTGACGGCGCTGTTCGCCCAGCACCACGCCGAACACGCCCGCCATCCGGCGGGCGCGTTCGGCCGCGTCGGGCGCGGCGCCGACGATCGCCACGAGCAACGGATCGTTGACGAAGGCGCGGCCGAGCGTCGCCGCCGCCTCGCGATACTGCCCCGGAAAGAGCAGCGCCACTTCGGGCCGATTCGCTTGCGCATCCATCGCCGCACTCACATCCGAAACACGCCGAAGCGCGCCGCCGCCGGAATTTCCGCGTTGAGCGACGCCGCGATGCCGAGCGCCAGCGCCGCGCGGGTCTCGAGCGGATCGATCACGCCGTCGTCCCACAGCCGCGCGCTGGCGTAATAGCAACTCGATTCGTACTCGTATTTTTCGAGCGTCGGCCGCATGAACTCGGCCTGCTCCTCCTTCGACATCGCGCCGCCGGCGCGCGCGAGCTGGTCGAGCTTGACCGTCAGCAGCGTGTTGGCCGCCTGCTCGCCGCCCATCACCGAAATTTTCGCGTTTGGCCACATGAACATCAGCCGCGGCGAGTACGCCCGCCCGCACATCCCGTAATTTCCCGCGCCGTTCGAGGCGCCGATTACCACCGTGAATTTCGGCACCTGCGCGTTCGCGACCGCATTCACCATCTTGGCCCCGTCCTTCGCGATTCCGCCCTGCTCGTAGCGCTTGCCGACGATAAAGCCCGTGATGTTCTGCAGGAAGAGCAGCGGAATCCGCCGCGCGCAGCACAGCTCGATGAAGTGCGTCGCCTTCAGCGCGGATTCGCTGAAAAGCACGCCGTTGTTGGCGACGATCCCGACCGGATAGCCGTGGATCCGCGCGAAACCGCATACCAGGGTCGCGCCGTAGCGCGCCTTGAACTCGTGCATCCGGCTGCCGTCGACCATCCGCGCGATCACCTCGCGCACTTCATAGGGCTTGCGCGGATCGCGCGAGATGACGCCGTACAGTTCGGCCGGATCGTAGTAGGGATCCTCCGGTTCGTCGGGCGGGAGCGGATCGGTCGATGCGCGCGGTCCGAGATTCGCGAAAATCCCGCGCGCGATTTCAAGCGCATGCGCGTCATCGTCCGCCAGATGGTCGCTCACGCCGGAGAGCCGCGTATGCACGTCGCCGCCGCCCAGCTCCTCGGCCGTGACGATCTCGCCGGTCGCGGCGCGCACCAGGGGCGGGCCGCCGAGGAAGATCGTGCCCTGATCGCGCACGATGATATTTTCGTCCGCCATCGCCGGCACGTAGGCGCCGCCCGCCGTGCACGACCCCATCACCGCCGCCACCTGCGCGATTCCCGCCGCCGACATCCGCGCCATATTGTAGAAAATTCTGCCAAAATGTTCGCGATCGGGAAAAACCTCCGATTGCAGCGGCAGGAACGCGCCCCCCGAATCCACCAGGTAAACGCACGGCAGCCGGTTTTCCAGCGCGATTTCCTGCGCGCGCAGATGCTTCTTCACCGTGATCGGATAGTATGTTCCGCCCTTGACCGTCGCGTCATTGGCGATAACCACCGCCTCGCGTCCCTGAATCCTGCCGACGCCGGTGATGATGCTCGCGGCCGGCGCCTCGTTGTCGTACATCCCGTGCGCCGCCAGCGCCGACAACTCCAGGAACGGGCTGCCGCGATCGAGCAGCCGCGCGATCCGATCGCGCGCCAGCAGCTTGCCGCGTTCGACATGGCGCCGGCGCGCCGCTTCCGGACCGCCCCGCCGGATCCGCTCGAGTTCCGCGCCGAGCCGCGCGCATTGCTCCGCCATCGCCTCGCGATTACGCCGGAAGTCGTCGCTGTTGGGGTCGATGCGCGATTCGATTCGTTCCATTCCCGCTCACCTCGCGCGGCCCAGCCGCGATTTATCGCCGCGCCGCGATCAAACTTATAGGCTCCCCGGCGCGCGCGGCAAAGTCGCCCCATCCACCCGATTGCGAATCGCGCGCGGTGCGCGCATGGTTTTTCAGGATGCGTGAACGTGACCTCAAGGCGCTTGAATTCGACAAGGTGATCGCGCTGGCGCGCGGCTTCGCCGTCTCCGAACCCGGCCGCCGCGCGATCGACGCGTTGCGGCCCTCGGGCGATCCCGCGACCGTGCGCGACCGGCTCCGCGCGACGGCGGAACTCGCCGACCTGCGCGCCCATTCCGGCTCGGTTCCGATCGACGAGTTTGACGACCAGCGGCCCCATCTGCTCGGCGCCGCGCCCGAGGGCGCCGTGCTCAACGGAGCCTCGCTCGTGCGCATCCGCGATTTCGTGCTGGCCGCGCGCACGGCCGAGGCCTTCATGCGCTCGCGGGTCGAAACCCGCCCGCTGGTCGCGGCGATCGTCCGCAACCTGGTCGCCCCCAAGGAACTGGCCGACGCGATGCTCAAGGCGCTGGCCGACGACGGCGGCCTGCTCGACGACGCCTCGCCCGAACTCAAGCGCATCCGCACGCGCATCCGCGACGAACGGCTGGAACTCGAAACCCGCCTCGCCCGCTCGCTCAGCGCCGCCGGGATGGAGCCGATCGTCTCCGACCATATCGTCACCGTCCGCAACCGCCGCTTCGTATTGCCGCTCAAGCTCAACTACGCCGAACGCCTCGAGGGCATCGTGCAGGACCGTTCGGTCTCGGGCGAAACCCTGTTCGTCGAACCGATTTGGGCGGTCGAGCTGAATAACCGCCTGATGATGCTCGAGCGCGAGGGCGAGACCGAGGAATATCGTCTGCTGATGCGGCTGACGGCGATGGTGCGCGGCTACCTCGCCGAACTCCAACTCACCTATCAGGCGCTGGTCGAGCTGGACGCGCTCAACGCCCGCGCGATTTTCGCCGAGCGCTTCGGCGGCTCCGAACCCGAAATCGCCGCCGACGGCGGGATCGAGCTCGCCGCCGCCCGTCATCCCTTACTGATCGCGGCGGGCCGCGAAGTCGTGCCGATCGATTTGCGGATCGCGCCCGGCCAGCACGGTATCGTGATCTCCGGTCCCAACACCGGCGGCAAGACCGTCGCGCTCAAGACGCTCGGATTGTTCGCCCTGATGGCGCAGGCGGGCCTGCTGCCGCCGACGGCGGAACACAGCCGAATCGCGGTGTTTCGCGGCATCTTCGCCGATATCGGCGACGAACAGTCGATCGCCGCGAGCCTCTCCAGCTTCGCGGCCCATATCGCGAATCTCTCCGAGATTCTCCGCTCGCTGCCCGCGCCCGCCCTGGTGATTCTGGACGAACCCGGCGGCGGCACCGACCCGGTCGAGGGCGCGGCGCTGGCGATCGCCCTGATGGACCATCTGGCGGCGCGCGATTGTCTGGTCGCGGTCGCCACCCATTCCACCGCCGTCAAGCTCCATGCCTATTCACGCGCCGGCTTCGACGCCGCCGCGGTCGATTTCGATTCCGACCATCTCGCGCCGCTCTATCGGCTCAAGCCGCATACCATCGGCCAGAGCTACGGCCTTGCGATCGCGCGCCGCCTCGGACTACCCGCGCGGATCGTCGACGCCGCCGAAGCCGCCCTTCCCGCCGGCGCGGCCGAACTGGCCGAGGCGCTCCGCCGCCTCGAAGAGGAGCGCACGCGATTGCGCGCTCAGGCCGATCGCATGGCCGAACTGGAACGCGAACTGGCCGAACGCGAACGCGAGGCGCGCGCCGCCGCCGAACAGTTCCGCGCGCGCGAACAACGCGAACGCGAGCGGATTCGCGCCGACAGCGCCAGCGTTATCGAGGAGCTGAGACGCGAAGGCGCGGCGATCCTCGCCGAAATCAAATCCGGCGCGAAGACCCGCCGCGACCTCGGCCGCGCGATCGCCGCCGCCGCCGAAAAGATTGAAACCCTCGCCCCCGCGCCGCCGGCGACTCCCGGCGCGATCGACGAAACCCCGCTCAAGGTCGGCGACCAGGTCGAGCTAGGCGAAATCCGCGGCGAGCTGCTCGCGCTCGACGAGCAGCGCGCGGTCGTCGGCCGTGGCGGACTGCGTATCGAAGTCGCCCGCGAACGGCTGCGCCGCGCCCGTCCCGCCCCGGCGGCGCGTGAGCCGCGCGTCACCGTCAGCGCCGCCGACGCCGCCGAGCGCGACGAAATCAACTTGCTCGGGATGCGCACCGGCGAGGCCCTGCGCCGGCTCGAGGAGTTTCTCGACCAGGCCTATCTGGCGAATCGCGCCGAGGTCCGCGTGATTCACGGCATCGGTTCGGGCGCGCTCAAGAAAGCCGTGCACGATTATCTGGGCGGATCGCCCTATTGCGCCGCGTTTCGCCAGGCGGAGCCGCGCCACGGCGGCGCCGGCGCGACCATCGTCCAAATCGCCGGCTGATCCGGGCGCCGGCCGACCGCGGCGTGAACCGTGCTCGTCGCGCGTCCCATCAGGGAAACAGGCGTCTCAACGGATTCGACCCGCCGCCCGATCCGCCGCTTGAACCGCCGAACAGTCCGCCGAGTCCCTTTTTTTGCAGCAGCCCGCCGATGCCCTTCTCGACCGCGTGCGACGCCGCCCGCTGCGCCAGTATCCCAACGTCGGGCATCACGCTCGGCTTGGGCAAGCGCCCGCTGATCCGTAGCGGAATCTCAACCTGTCCAGTGTTGGTCGTCAGGTAGCTGACGTTGCGCTTGGCCGCGACCATCTCGCGACTGAACGCCGGCGACATCAGGATTTTCGCCGTCATGTCGATATTTTGGTCCAGATCGAACCATCCCGCCCCCTGCACCGTATAATCATTCGCGGCGACCAGGAGGTCGTTGGTGGTGAGCCGGGGACCGTTGATTACAAACGTGAGCCGCGCGTGCTGTAAATCGGTGTTGGGCGATTTGAACAGCTCCGGATGGTTGGCGATTACCGACTGCGGCAGCAGCGCGCCGATTCCCGGGATATTGTCCACCTTGCCCAGCGCCTGCGCGACAACATTGACGCCGACCAGCTTGCCCTGATCGATTTGCGCGCCGCCGTTGCCGCCGAGCGTCGGCTTGATCGCGTCGAAATCCTTGCCGCGTCCACGCACCGCCAGGTTCGCCGTCAGCAGACCGCGAATCGTCTCGGCCGCTTTCGACTTTATCGCCGTGAGCATCTGCCGCAGATCGACGCCCTGGGTCGCGAGCTTGAGATCGAACGCGGGCGTCGCGCCGGTCGTCGCCGTTCCCGACGCCTGAATCGCGCCGGCAAAGGCGTTGAGCTTGAGCGAATTGACCGTCGCGCGGCTCTCCGCGTAGCCGGCGTCGAGCGCGAGATTGCTGAACGCCGCATTCTGAATCATCCCGGACGCGACCGTCGCGCGAATCGCGGCCCGCGGCGCGCCTCCCGCAAGATTGACCGAACCGTCGGCCGCAAGCGCGGTCAGATGCTCGTCGCCTTCGCTCGCGCGGCTGGGCGCGATTTCCGCAATCTTCACCTGGTCGATATTGAGCTGATAAGTCGCCGCCAGCGGCTGGATCGATTGCGCCGCCGCCGTCAGCCGTCCATGACCGACAGTGCCCACCGTGAAGGTGAGCGGACCGGCGTTGGCGCTCTGTCCGGCCAGCTTGATCGTCCCGCTCAGATTCCCGACCGGCGGGGCCTTGCCGCCCGGCACATCAACGTTCACGCCGCTCAGCGCGACGCTTCCGTCGAGCGTGGGCTTGCCGTTCGCGATCGCGACGGCGCTATGGAGCTCGGCGGCGCCACGCGGATTATACTTCGCCGCGTCCGGCGACAATTTGGCCAGCGCAGCGAGGTCGAAGCGATTCGTGTCGATCCGCGCGCTGGCCGCACCCGGCTTCAGCACGATATTCGTGGCTTTGAGGTCGAGGTCGGCGAGCGTCACAGCCGCCGCCCGCACGCTGATTTCGCCGTTCGATCGCGCGCCGTCAGCGGTCGCTTTCAGCACCACGCCGGCGGGCTTGTCGAACGACCTCGCCCATGCGATTTCGTTGGACGTCAGATCCGTCGCCACAGCGAAGGTCGTCGCCACGACCGTCCCGCTGATTTTCGCCGCGATCGTCACGGGTCCGGTCAAATTGAGCGGCGCCGGAAGCGCCTTGACCAGTTGCGGGATCGCCTTGAGCGTCGCCAGCGTCAACGGTCCGACGCTCGCGTTAAGGTCGAGCGCGGTCGCGGCGACGTCGAGTCGGCCGGCGTGTTCGAGCGGGCCGGCGCTTCCGTTCAGCGAGAGATTTTGCGTCGTCCCGAGCGCGGCCAGCGCCAGCGTCACGTTGAACGGCCGGTCGAGACGAAAGTTACGCACCTTGAGATCGAGCGCGTTGAGTTCGAGCGGCGCGCCGCCGGCCGCCAGGTCCTGATACACGACGTGGCCGTCCTGGATCGTGAAGGCGTTGACCGAGAGCGCGCCGAGGCCGCTTGCGGCCGGCGCGGGCGCCGCCTGGATCGGCGACGCCGCCGTCGTCCCTGAAGTCTT
The DNA here is from genome assembly GCA_021780585.1 of Deltaproteobacteria bacterium. Classification (GTDB taxonomy): domain Bacteria; phylum Desulfobacterota; class Binatia; order Binatales; family Binataceae; genus JADMIL01. Next base: position 1,916 of record JAJXYM010000159.1, on the reverse strand, counting down.
GCCGCCAACCCCGGGCGTCGCGGGGGGATAAATCCGCTCGGCCGGCGCGGATTTTTTGCCGATTGTGGCGACGTTCAGCGCGCCCGCGCGGTCGCGGATAATCCGCACCTCCGGCCGCATCAGGACCAGTTCGGACACCTGTAATTGCCGGTAAAGCAGCGGCATCAGCGCGACCTTGAGATAGACGTTGTCAGCCCGCACGAACGGTTTCGGCGAGAAGACCGGATCATCGGCCAGCTTCACGTCTTTCAGATCGACCGCGACGCCCCAGCCGAGACTCGCGGTAATTGCGCCGACATCGACTTCGCGGCCGAGCGCGGCGCTGGCGCTTGCCAGAATCCTTCCACGCTGGGCCGCGATTATCGAATTCAGATTGAGGACGGCGTAGCCGAACACCGCCGCGATGATCAGGATCAGCACGCCGATTAGAACGCCGGCGATTTTGAGGCTCTTGCGCATCGGATGCTCCTCGTCGGTTCCGGTTCTTGCGCCTAATCAATCAAACGCGCGCCGACCCGTCGCGGTCAAGCCGCGCCCGCGCCGATCGTGGCGAACGCTTCGGCGAATTCCGCGCGCATCAGCGCCGCCAGCCGCTCCTCATAAACGTCGAGCGAGGCGATTCCGACCCGGCGCATCCCCGCGAGATTGATCGTCGAGGGATGCATCAACGGAATAATCCGCACGCCTGACGCCGAAATCAGCACGCGACCATGCGCCGCGCCGAGCTTGAGCGGCCGGCCGACCGCGGCGGCCGTGGCGCGTGCTCCAAACGCCAGAATCACGCGCGGCCGCACCAGTTCGAGTTCCAGCCCCAGATGGCGGCTGACGCAACGCGAATTCTCGCTCGCCAGCGGCGATCGATTCGCCCCGCTCGGCGACGCGGGCCAGCATTTGACGGTATCACTGAAGTAAACGACCGCTTCCGGCTCGATTTTGAGCGGCGCGGCGGCGCGGGCAAAAGCGCGGCGAATCATCAGGTTGCGCGGGTTCGAGAACGGCCGCCCATGTTCGAGCGAAACCCGCCCCGGCGCCTCGCCAAGGATCATCAGGCCGAAGCGCGCGGCGCCGCGCCGGCCCAGCGGGAACTTGCGCCACGGCGCGATCGTGGCGCACTCGCGACAGCGCTCGACCCGCCGCCAGAAGCGCAACACGCGCCGATCGATCTCGTGATGCGGATTCATCGTCTATGGTAGATTTAACTGTGAATCGTTGACTTGGTTCGCACCCTGGCGCGGTGGAAAATCGTGCCGCGGGGCGGTCGTTCATGATAGCCTCGCGCGCGCCGCGCCGTCATAGTGTGATTATCCAATTTGCCAGCGCCGCTTACGCCAGCTTCGCTCCTATGGCCAAAAAAGCAAAAGCGAAACCCGCGCGCGCGGAGCGTCGACCGGAGCCGGACAAGCCGGTCTTCGCCTCGCCGTTCAAAGACCTTGGCAAAATGATTGCGGCGCGCGCGGCGACCCGGCCCGAAACGCAGTCGGTCGCACCCGGTCCGACGCCGCAACCAGCGTCAGCCGCCCCGCCGCGGCCCGCGACCTCCGCGCCGCCGCCCGAGGACGAGGAACGTCTGCTGCGCGAGGCTCTCGCCGGCGTACGCCCCTTCGGTCCGGCGCGGGCCGAGCGGATGACCCCGACGCCGGAATTCAAACGCGAAATTGTCAGCGAGGACGCCGAGGTGCTGGCCGAGCTTTCCGATCTGGTCTCGGGCCAGGGCGAATTTTCGCTGACCGAGACCGAGGAATACGTCGAGGGCACGCGCGTCGGACTTGACCCGCGACTGCTGACGCAGCTTAGGCGCGGAGAATTTTCTCTCCAAGCGCATCTCGATTTGCACGGGATGACCCAGCCGGACGCGCGCGAGGCCCTGACCGCATTTATCGTCGATGCGGTGCGCAAGGGGCGACGCGCGGTGCTGA
>JAJXYM010000262.1 GCA_021780585.1 Deltaproteobacteria bacterium | reverse complement strand
ATCTGCGTGAAAGGAAAAATTCTCATCCGGCGCGCGGCACGCTAATTCAATTGTCATCATTGGCTGGATTTGTTTCGTTAATTTAACGGCCCGTTAATTCTCCCGGCGCCACCATCGCCTGGACGTTCCGCGCATCGTCCGTACACCGGGACTGAAGGGCATTCACGCCATTAATCTGCTTGCATTTGCATCCTATGGCGACAAAAGAATCAAACGACGAACGTCGCGAGCGCGTCGCTATTATTATTAGAAGGTCTCATATGCGCTGGCCGGAGCGTACCGTTGGCGATGGCTCATCGCCATTAGAAATGCTTGAAACTGACCGTCGGGTCAGGAATTTCACGGGTCGGGACCCGGTTGCCGGACGACGTTACGCGCGCTAAAGAGGTTGATGGTGGTCACGCTTTGGCGCGTGACTATGTGTCGCGAAAGGCGCGCGACAGGCTTTACGTGACGGACGGTTACGTGCGCAGGGGGAGCGGACGAGTGACGTTACTGAACGGTCGAGGCGTGAAGAAAAGTGGCGCGGACGCGAACGAAATGGACGGCCACTGTTCCACGACCTGGACCTGACGCTTCGGCCGCCCGGCGCTTCGTGCCGACCTCGATGAGCCACCGCTGCGGGCGGCCCGGCTCACGATGCGGCAAGTTGCAACGTTCCGAGATTGACCAGACAGCGGTGGGGGTTCGGTTGAAACATTCCAGTTATCCGTGCGCCGTCAGCGCTCGAATGAACGCCGATTCGCCAGCCAAAGGAGAATGTCGCGATGCGGTCACGACCTTTGGTGCATAGAGGCGCCCATACCTCGCGAGTCCTCCACGGCGCTGCGACGACGCCCCGCCGCGGCGCTCTTGCCAAACCGCCTGTCATCCGCCCTTCCGCTCCAGTCAGTCCGCCAATTCCGCTACCGCATCCGTTGATCGAATCGTCATGTCTGCACGTGCAGTGCAAACTACCGATCAACCTGCGCGAGTTCATCGCGCATCAATTCGGCGCCGCGCTCAAAAGCAATGACGACACGATTCTGGCGATGGCGGCGAACGCCGACGATGAGACGCTAAGCAAGGTGGCGCGTGCGATTCGCCGCTATTCGACCAATCGGGCGCGCGAGGCGTGGGCCGAATGCGTCGCGCCGCTGACGCATTTCGAGCGCGAGAGCGCCGCCGCGGCGCCGCGCACGATTCTTTGCCTGGCTTGCGCGCGCATCGATTTCGGCGAGGCCGCCGATCAGTTTCATCGCCACCCACGCTGCCTCACGGTTGATTTCGGTCTGGCCTGCACCGGTCAATCCGGAGCCGACGCCTCGATTCCCGATCGCCTGCAATGCCGGATTGAGGAGTTCCGCGCGATGCGGGCCGCGTTCGGCCTGCCCCATTTCGATCTGGATTGTTATGTCGCCAGCCGCCGCGTGACCTTTTCATGGCGGCCGGTGGATTCAGCCCCCGTTCGCGTGAACGTCTGACCGGTCCGCGCCGGGTGGCCGATCAGGCGACGACCCCGGCGATGCGGGGCCACCGATACTGGCGGGAATTGTTCCGAAGAAAATGAATCGGCGGCGCAGTTACACGCGCCGCCGGAAAACTACGCTCGCTGGCCGCCCGAAGTCACATCGCGGAAGCGCGCCGCCGCCGTTGTTCCTTGCGGCGCCGACGTTGCGCCTCGGAACGTTTGCGTTTGCGGCGAACACTGGGCTTTTCGTAAAAAGCCCGCTTCTTCATCTCCTTGAATACCCCCTCCTTGGCGAGCTTGCGCTTCAGCACACGCATCGCCTGATCGAGGGAGCCTTCAACCCTTATTTCCATATGCCTCCGTCGCAACCCGAGCCGGATTCAACAGAATAGGACCCGCTTCGCCACCTGTCAACCGCGCCATTCGGTCTTTTCGTCGGCGCCAATCCTTGCGCAATTCGTGTATGTAAACGAAACGATCAATCCGCCGCGACAGGGAGATTTCATACGATGGATTTAGGACTCAAGGGCAAGGTTGCGATGGTAACCGGCGCGAGCCGCGGTCTGGGCCGCGCGATGGCCGAAGCGCTCGCCGCGGAGGGCGTCCGGCTGAGCCTGTGCGCCCGCGGCGCCAGCGCGCTCGAGGCGTTCGCCGCCGGCCTAATCTCCGCCGGCCACGACGCGGTCGCGCGTCCGGTCGACGTCGCCGACCCGGCCCAGGCCGAGGCCTGGGCGGCGGAAACCGTCGCGGCCTATGGCGGCGTCGATATCCTCGTCAATAACGCCGGCGCCGCCCATCCCGGGACGCTCGCCCAGCTTGGCGAGGACGGCTGGCGCGCCGCCTTCGAGCTTAACTTCCACGCCGCCGTGCGTCTCGCCCGGCTGGTCGCGCCCGCGATGGAAAAGCGCGGCGGCGGCGCGATCGTCAATATCAGCTCGATCTACGGCCGCGAAGCCGGCGGTCCGCTCAGCTACAACTCCTCGAAGGCCGCAATGATCGCGTTCACCAAAGGCCTCGCGCGCGAGCTTGCGCCCAAAGCGATCCGCGTCAATTCGATCGCGCCCGGCTCGATTATCTACCCCGGCGGCAACTGGGAAAAAATGTTCAAGGCGAATCCCGCCTTCGAGCGCGATTTTATCTCCCATGAGCTTCCCGCCGGACGGCTCGGACGGCCCGACGAGGTCGCGTACGCGGTCGTGATGCTGGCGTCACCGCGCGCCTCATGGATCACCGGCGCGATTATTCCGGTCGACGGCGCCCAGGGCCGCTCGAATATCTAGCCCGGACGGCTTATGCCATGAACGCTTCGCGGGGGTCTTCACGCTCTATGATTGCGCCGCGCCGGCCGTCGCAGCAGCTCGTGATCGACCGCCGCGGCGGCGGCGCCGCACGCCAACATTTTTGATGTTGACAGCGTGGAGAGAACAATCGTACGTTCGGCTCATACTTCAACGGACAGGTGCCTTTGATGGTCGAGAAAGCGGCGCCATTGTTTTCGCAGCGCGCTCCTCCGCACGTCTGAATATGATCGTCGAACCGGATTCGCCCGTCGTCCGAATGGGTTACTGCGCCGCCGTCTGGGGAGGCCGAGGCGTGGTCAAGGGCGCTCCGGTTACTGCGACATAGCGGATTTGCTCGGTCCCGATGCTTTCAGAATGAGCGATTCCGTCACGATTCCATCCAGCGTTTCCCGGCGCTGGGCGTTCTTGAGCCGTGACGATACGCCTGGAGGGAGAATATGAAAAATAAACTGGGGATTTTGGTGTTGGGCGCGCTGGTGGCGCTCTGTCTTACGCCATCGATGTTGTTGGCGGACGCCAGCACCGACTACAGCGAGATGGCCGACTGGATGAAGATGACGGCCAGTCAGGGTTCGATTCCTGACGGCACCGTCATCACGATGTCCAATTGGCAGCAATACAAACAGTTCATGCCGCTCGGCATGATCAAGCTGTTCGAGGGCAGCTACGGCTGGAAGATGCCGGCCGACGTCTCGATTCCGGTTGGCCCGACGCACGAAGGCGGAGTTCCGAAGACCTGGACCGAGGCCACCGAGAAATACGGTCCGCAGACCAGTTTCGAAATCCTGCCCAACGGGCACTATGTGCTCAAAAACTACCATGGCGGCACGCCTTTTCCGAATCCGCAGGATCCGCAAAAGGGCTGGAAGATCATGGTCAACGCCTACTATGCGTACGTCCCCGCGCTGTACGTCAACGCGCCGGAGAATTACGCCAGTGTCTGGGCGATCGATAAATACGGCGACGTCGCGCCCACCACGCTGATCCTGACCTATCGCTGGACCGATTACATCACCGACCCCAATTTCCCGACCAAGTACGACTACGCGCCCGGCACCTGGTACGCCGAATGGGCCATGGAGGAAACCCCGGAGCAGGCCCGCTACACCGCTTCGCTCTCGATGTTCTATACCGACCAGGAGAAGAATCCGTTCCCCGACACTTTCGTCTTCGTGCCGGCCCTGCGCCGTTCGCTGCGGCTGTCGGCGTCTTCGCGCTGCTCGCCGGTGTTCGGCTTCGACTGGACTTATGACGACGCCAAGACCAACGGCTTCAACGGCACCACGTCGATCTATACGGGCGACTACCTCGGCAATCGTAAAATCCTGACGCTGGCGAAATTCAACACCGACGGCGCCGAAATGCCCGCGGGTTACGATATGCCGCTGGGATGGCCGAAGCCGTCATGGGGCAAGTGGGAAGTCCGCAACATGATCCTCAACGACGTCCATCGCATCGCCAGCGAGGCGCCCGGCTATTGCTACTCGCATCGCGTGATGTACATCGACCTGGCGACGTGGGATGGCGACTGGGTCGATCTGTTCGATTCGAACGCCAAGCTCTGGAAGTCGATCGCTTATCTGAATGATATCGGCGACGTCCCCGGCCTCGGCAACAACGTATGGGACGGCGTCGCCTCGATGGCGTGGGACCTGCAGAACACGCACATGACGATTTGGTCGGGATTCGGCAATGAGGCGAAGCGCAAGCCGTTTCTCAACAACAACGCGCCGAAGGAATGGTTCAACGGCGTCAAATACGCCACCCCGTCGGGCCTGATGCAGATCATGCGCTGACGCGAATCAGTATCCCATCCTGACAGCCTGAATAACCGGCGGGCGGCGGGAGGCTTCGAGCCTTCCGCCGCCCGTCTCTTTTCGGCCAACAGCGGCGATTGACGATTTCCCGCGCTGCGCCCTGGTCACTGTGCAGGAATTTAATTGACGGGGATTCTTCGCCTGCGGCTCAGAATGACGAGCGGGGATCCAAGCGGGAAATGGAATTTGGTTAAAACGACCGCATCCACGTCACCCTGAGCGCAGCGAAGGGTCCCGAAACGGACTAGGACGTCGGCTGAGGCGAAGTCCCGCTCGCCGGCGCCGCGCCCGCCGGAGCGGTCTTTCCGACGTTCGGCAACGGCTCCAGATGCGCGGCCACCATTGTCTGATCGTGGCCCCACGCCGCGCCGTCGGCCATGTCAACGCCCATCGGAATCACGAATTCGACGAAGCTCCAGATTTCGTAACCCCAGCGGAAGTTGGCGTCGTCAGTAACCGAGGCCGTCTGATAGCCCGGCTTGCTGACCTCGATCTGCAGGTTTTGCGACGACGGGACTGTTGTGACGTACGGCGTCGTGCCAGTCTGCTGGCCGTTGATCGATACGTTGGCGCCCGAGGGGTCGGACGAGACCATGACTTGTTCGTTGGAGCCTTTGAGCAGTGTCGCACACCCGCTGCCTGTCAGGACCGCCAATCCAAGAGATACCACAAACAGCTTTTTCATTGATTCCTCGCTTTTCGGACGTTATCCGTTTCTATTTTTGGCCCAAAATTGCAAATTAATGCTAAAGGATTTTAGTGAAATGGGCTGATTTCATACGATTAACCGTAAATACAGGCGATCGCCCAAAATCACAATCCATTAAGTCAATTTGACGAGTGCAAATTTAATTAGGCGGCCCCAGCGGGAGCGGAACCTACGGAAGAGTGACGGCGCGGCGCTCAGGCGAGTGCGCAGGTCAGCGAGTGGGCGGTGGCGGACGCGACACGCACCCGGACCGTATCGCCCGGCGCGATTGCTGGCCGTCCCGCAAAGACCGCCGTCTTGAATTGCGGCGTCTTGCCCGCGAGCATCCCACCACCGCGCCGCGCGGGGCCTTCGACCAGCACCGGAAACTCCCGCCCGATCAGCGCGCGATTCCGCTCCAGCGAAATCGCTTCCTGCAGCGCGATCACTTCGGCGAGACGGCGGCCCTTTTCCGCCTCGCTCACGGTGTCGCCAAGGCGAAAGGCGCGGGTATGCTCGCGCACCGAATACTTGAACGTGAAGGCTGAATCGTAGCCGACCGTGCGCATCAGGCCGACGGTCGCGCGGTAGTCCTCGTCGGTCTCGCCGTGGAAGCCGACGATGATATCGGTCGAAAGCGCGAGTCCGGGGATCGCCGCGCGCAGCCGCGCCACCAGCTCCAGATACTCCCCGGCGGTATAGCCGCGTTCCATCGCGGCCAGAATCCGGTCGGAACCGGATTGCGCCGGCAGATGCAGATACGGCTGAATCTTCGGCTCGGCCGCCATCGTGGCGATCAGCGCCGGCGTCATGTCGGCCGGATGCGGCGAGGTGAAGCGAATCCGCTCGATTCCGTCGACGCGCGCGAGTTCACCCAGCAGCGCGGCGAAATCGGTCGCGCCGTGGCGATAGGCGTTGACCGTCTGGCCGAGCAGGACGATCTCGCGCACGCCGCGTTCGGCGAGCTTGCGCGCTTCGCGCAGGATCTCGCCGGGCGCGACCGATCGCTCCCGTCCGCGCACGTATGGCACCACGCAAAAGGCGCAGAACTTGTCGCATCCGCGCATCGCGGTAACATACGCGCGCACGCCGGAAGCGTACTCGGGAGCAATATCGCCGTAAGTCTCGGCGCGATTCAGCCGCACATCGACGGCGGGATCGAAGCCCGCCGCGCCGAGCATCTCGGGCAGCCGCCGGTAGGAATCGGGACCGGCGACCAGGTCGAGCCACGGCGCCTTTTCGATCAGCGCGGCGCGATTATGTTGCGCCATGCATCCGAGCAGTCCCAGCCGCAAATCCGGCCGCGACTGCTTGAGCCGCGCGAGATCGCCGAGGCGGCCGAGCACCCGCTCCTCGGCATGCTCGCGGATCGCGCAGGTGTTGAGCAGGATCACGTCGGCGTCCTCGGGACGCGCGGCGGTGGCGTAGCCGGCGCGGCGCAATACCGCCGTCACCAGTTGCGAATCGGCGATATTCATCTGACAGCCGTAGGTCTCGAGCCAGACGCGCGGCGATTGGTTATGCTCGTTTTCGGCCATCGTCAGCAGCCCCAAATGATAGGCTATCGGCGCGAGGGCATACAACGCGCCCCCATTTCACGCGGCGCGGACCAATGGGGTTCGAGATGACGGCGAGAGCGGGCGCGAACGGCATCCGGATGGAACCAAAGGCGGCGATCGAAGCGGAAATCGAAGGACGAGTCGCGCGGCTGGATTGGCCGGCGATCGCGGCCGCGCTCGACGATCGCGGCTTCGCGCTGGTCCCCGCCCTGATGCGGCCCGGCGAATGCGCCGCCGTCGCCCGGATGTACGAGCGGCGCGAGCTGTTCCGATCGCGGGTCGAGATGGCGCGGTTTCGCTTTGGCCTCGGCGAGTACAAATACTTCGCCGCGCCTCTGCCACCGATCGTCGCGGCGATCCGCGCGTCGCTCTATGGGCGGCTCGCGCCGATCGCCACGCGCTGGAGCCGCGCGCTGCGCCTCGGCGCGGATTATCCGCCCACGCTCGACGAGTTCCTCCGCGCCTGCCATAGCGGCGGCCAGTCGCGGCCAACGCCGCTGCTGCTGCGCTACGCCGCCGGCGGCTTCAACTGCATGCATCAGGACCTCTACGGCGAGCTCTTCTTTCCGCTGCAGGCGACGGTGATGCTGAGCCGGCCGGAAATTGATTTCGCCGGCGGAGAGTTTCTGCTCGCCGAGAATCGGCCGCGGGCGCAGGCGCGGGTCGAGGCGATCGCGCTGGCCCGAGGCATGGCGGTGATCTTCGCCACGCGATGGCGGCCAATCCAGGGCGCGCGCGGCGCCTATCGCGCGGCGGTCCGTCACGGCGTCAGCACGATCGCGCGCGGCCGACGGATGACCCTCGGGATCATTTTTCACGACGCCCGCTGATCCGTCCGGAGCGTTCGTCCCGCGCGCTGATGCGCGCTGAATCCCTCCTGCGACGGCGGCGGCGCGGGCTTGCCACATGACTCGCGCGATGGCAGCTTGGGCGTCAGGCGGAGCACGCGATGGCGACCCGGCGTAACCCCTCATTCGATCGGCTGGAAGCGAGCCTGCTCGCCTGTCCGCAATGCCGAATCGCGGTCCCCGTGCGCAAGCGTCTGCTGCTGGTGCTGCCCGAGGGCGACAAGTACGAATACGTCTGTCCGACCTGCGGTTCGACCTGCGGCACGACCGTGCAGAAGGACGAACCGCCGCCACGCCGCGTGATTTAGCCTTCCGCCCAATCGATAACTTCAGGCCGTCCCGCGCGCGCCGCTGAGTTCTTCGTCGCACAGGCTCGGTGGGATCAGGATGTCGCGCGCGCTTGCGGCGGCCCGACGGCTCGGGCTAGAAGCGACCCTGAAACCGGCGCGCCGCGCCGACCGGCAGGGAGCTTTGATCATGGGCACACGGATCGTAATCGAAAAAAATATCGACATCCCGATGCGCGACGGCTGCGTGCTGAAGGGCGACCTGTTCCGTCCCGACAGCGCCGAAAAACTGCCGGTGCTGCTGAATCGCACGCCCTATGACAAAAAATTCCCGCTGATCTCCTCGCTCACGCTCGACGCGATCCGCGCCGCCAATCGGGGCTACAACGTGGTCTTCGTCGATTGCCGCGGGCGTTTCGCCTCCGAGGGCGTTTTCACCTGCTTCACCGACGAGGCGCGCGACGGCTACGACACCATCGAGCATCTGGCGCGCCAGCCGTGGGCCGACGGCAAGGTGGGGACGTTCGGCGCGTCGTACATGGGCGCGACCCAATGGCTCGCGGCGACGACCCGTCCGCCCAGCCTCAAGGCGATGGTCCCGGTGATCACCGCCAGCGACTATCATGACGGCTGGACCTATCAGGGCGGCGCGTTCTCGCTCTTCTTCAACGTGAGCTGGACGATGACCTCGCTGGGACTGGCGCGGCTGATGCGCGAGCGGGCGAGCAATCCCAAAGCGGCCGAGGAACTCGGCGTCGTGATGGGGTCGATCGACACGATGCGCGAGCGAATGGATTTTCTGCCGCTCAAGGAATTTCCGATGTTCCGCGCCGGCGCGCCCTACTTCTTCGACTGGCTCGACCATCCGAATTACGACGCCTACTGGCGCGCCCTGTCGATCGAGGAGAAGCACGCGGAAATCGACGTACCGACGCTGAATATCGGCGGATGGTACGACATCTTTCAGGGCGGCACGATCCGCAATTACCTCGGGATGCGGGCGCATGGCGCGAACGCCGGCGCGCGCGCGTCAACCCTGATGATGGGTCCGTGGCATCATACGCTGCCGTTGTCGAGCCTGGTCGGGCAGGTCGATATGGGTTTCCGTTCGAGTCCGATATCGGTCGATCTCGACGGCGTGCAGCTCGACTGGTTCGACCATTGGCTCAAAGGCAAGGCCAACGGCGCCGCCGACGGCGCGCCCGTGCGGCTCTATGTGATGGGCCGCAACGAATGGCGCGACGAAAAGGAATGGCCGCTGCCGGGCACGGAATGGCGCCGCTACTATCTCCATAGCCGCGGCCGCGCCAACAGCGCCTATGGCGACGGCGCGCTGGCGACCGACGCGCCGGGAGCCGAACCGGCCGATGCGTTTCTCTATAATCCGCTGAATCCGGTTCCGACCGCCGGCGGCGGGCTATGCTGCTATCCGAATTCAGTGCCGGGCGGAGCCTTCGATCAGGCCATGATCGAGCATCGCGGCGACGTGCTGGTCTATTCGACCGAACCGCTGGCGGAAGACCTCGAAGTGACGGGCCCGATCAAATTGACGCTGTATGCGTCGTCGTCGGCCCCGGACACGGATTTCACGGCCAAGCTGGTCGATGTTGGGCCGTGCGGTTTCGCGCGCAATCTGACCGATGGGATTATCCGCGCGCGCGTGCGCGAATCGCAATCGGCGCCGCGGCTGATGGAGCCGGGGAAGGTTTACGAATTCACCATCGATATGTGGTCAACGGCAAACCTGTTCAAGGCCGGCCATCGCATCCGGCTGGAAGTCAGCTCGAGCAATTTCCCGCGCTTCGACCGGAATCCGAACACCGGCCACGATCTTTTCGCCGACACCGAGACGCAGCCGGCGATGCAGACCGTCCGGCACGACCGCAATTTCGCGTCATATCTGACGCTGCCGGTGATTCCAGAGCGACGCTGAGCCGGTCGCGGGGCGCGCCGCACGATACGCGGCGCGCGACAACGGTTGTCATCGACCGGGTTTACGATTGCGCGTTATGGGGCGCATAATTTCAATCGAGGCCTACCCGGCGATGA